>JBGSRE010000237.1:0-1570 GCA_041737755.1 Oligoflexus sp. | reverse complement strand
GCCGCGATGCCCATGGCCAGATCAAAACATTTTCACGTGGTGGTTCCGACATCTCTGGGGCCATCGTCGCCCGCGCCGCAGAGGCCATACTCTATGAAAACTGGACCGATGTGTCTGGTCTGCTGATGGCCGACCCACGCGTCGTGCCCAACGCCAAACCCATGGAAGAAGCAACTTACGCAGAAATTCGCGAGCTTTCGTATATGGGTGCAACAGTGCTTCACGACGAAGCTATCTCGCCGGTTCGAGAAGTGGGCATACCCATTTGCATCAAGAATACCAATGCCCCTGAGCACCCGGGCACGCGCATAGTCCAAAAGCTCAGTCCGGAAGTCGAAAAATCCACGGAAATTGCTGGCATTGCCGGCAAGAAAAACTTCGTGATGATCAACATTGAAAAGAATCTCATGAACAAAGAGGTCGGCTTTGCCTTCCGCCTCTTCGGAGTGCTCGATCGGCACGGGATGAGCTTTGAGCATTGTCCATCGGCAATCGATAGTATGAGTGTCGTGCTCGAGGCCTCTCAACTCGAAGGCAAGGCCGACCTCGTCCTCGATGAAATTAGAAACACTTTGCGTCCTGACCGGCTGGAACTGGAACCACAAATCGCACTGATCGCTGTGGTCGGCGAAGATATGGCGAAGACCATTGGTATCGCCGCTAAAGTATTTGTGGCTTTGCGTGATGCTTGCGTCAATGTCCGTCTTATCAATCAAGGCGCTAGCGAGCTCAATATTATTGTGGGTGTGATGCCAGAAGACTATGAAAAAGCCATGCGTGCTCTTTATGCGGTTTTTGTTCCAAACTGAAATCGCCCAGAAGTTCTTGCCTCGGTTCAAAATCTGGCTGAGCTTACTCGCCAATCACTTGCATCCCTAGCAGATTCGTTCAACTCTTTCGGAGGATTTTTTGATGAAAGTTTGGTTCCTCTTGGCACTTGCCATCGCCGGCAGTGCCTTGGCATCTGGCAAGAAACAGGATTTAACAATACAAAAAGCCTGGGAATTTAAGCGAATCGGCAGTCCGTCGCTTTCCCCTGACGGTCGGTTGGCGGTGGTACCAATTGCAAATCCCAATATGGGGGAAAGCCGATTGGAAACCGACCTTTGGCTATTTGCAACTGATGGCAGTCGCAGCCAGCAATTGACATCGAACGCTTCCGATGAATCCAGTCCACTGTTCAGTCCGGATGGCAAATGGATCGCTTTTACAGCGAAACGCGATAAGGACAAAGCCGCGCAGATATATGTGCTGCCGGTGAATGGCGGAGAAGCCCTCCGGGTCACCAACGTCCCCACGGGAGCGTCCGAAATTCGGTGGTTCCCAGACTCGAATAGACTGGCCTTTGTCAGCAGAGTCTGGCCTGAATTGACCACTTGGGAAGAACAAGGAAAACGTCTCACCGAGCGCGAAGAAAGCAAGATGACCGGCCGCGTTTGGACCAGCACACCTGTCACAAGTTTTGATACCTTTGTCGACGATCGGCAGGCTCATATTTACAGCATAAAACTTGAAAATGGCCAGCCTGAGGCTATCACTCTTAAGGCGAATATTGAACTGACTCGGCCTT
>JBGSRE010000235.1:0-9684 GCA_041737755.1 Oligoflexus sp. | reverse complement strand
CTCCTGCTTCGGATCTGAATTTTGACAGTTCGATGCTTCAAGCATTGAGGGAATAAAGAAAACCATCATAAATGAAAACATTATATTTCTAAAACCAATGCTCATCTAGAATTCCAATTCTGTCGAATTAGTTTGCCAAACTTATTCATTTTTTTGGTTCGTTTCGTTTTAAACACCAACAGATGTAGGACCAAGCTTTAGGATTTATCTGGCTCTGGCTCTGCCACATCCCCCATGCATCATGGTATCACAGGACCTATGTGTCCGAAAGATTACACATATTTATCAACGACAAGGCACACAGAAGTGGCCCCATTTATCCGGACAGTCCTTACAACCAATGTTTGATTTATGGAGGTCCGATCGATGGCGAAGAAAAGACCGTCCAGGAAGATTTCGCCGTCTTCTTTGCGAGCCAAAAGTAAGGCGGTATGAATTCATAAAAGCCGAGCGACCAGCCTTTCCAGCTTCGACTCTTTGCAAAGTCATGCAGTTCTCGAAGTCAGACTATTCTGAATAGCTCAAACCCAAAGCAGGATATTGAAAATCGGCACTTAAAATATGAAATGTCATAAGTTTACGATTTATCGAGGGGAACGTATGGCAGACGTAGACTGGCAACTGCGCTTTCCCGATTGGAAAATGCTCCGAAAGCCTCCGTCAACCGGATCTCGCGAAGGATGCAATTATTAAAGATTGCGGGAAATGCTCCGTGGAATGGCCAACAAAACAAGAAAGTCGGAATTCAACACCATCTTTCATAGTGACAAGGACGGGAAATATAAATCGAAGCGTTTTAGGCGTAAATTGAAGCGTCTGGGATATTCCCAAAGTATGACGCTTGTGAATCATTGCTTCGATAACGCAGATGCAGAGAGCTTGTTTGGGATCATTAAGAACTAAATGATGAGGGGAGCAGTATTTTAAACTAGGAAGCATGCAGAGTCCTCCATATTCGAATTTGTCGAAGAGTACTACAATCGAGCGAGGCTTCAGTCATCGCTAGGCTAGCTTTAACTGGCTGAGTTTGACGATGTAGCTTAAGATGAGTCTAGGATTTTAGGGCCAGCTCAGTTCGCCAAAATCAGGCCACTTTCGTCTGGGACTTATCTTGCCTTTCCAAGCTTCTTCGATCTTGCTAAAATCAACCTAAAAATTGTTGGGTTTTTGGGTTTTACTAGTATCAGTTGCCCACCTTGGGCTTCCATCAAAGTTTTAGATAGACTGAGGCCAAGACCTGTCCCCTTTCCTACCTCTTTAGTTGTGAAAAAAGGATCCATAATACGTTCGGCATTCAAAGGGGATATCCCGGGCCCATTATCGATAATATCAATAGCTATGCCGGTAGAAATAGGGGTCGCAAGGATCTCAATCAACGCATCATTTTGTGAGGCTTGTTCCAAAATTGCGTCTCTGGCATTGGTCAGTAGATTCATAAGAGCTTGTTGGAAATACCCTCTTGAACCCTCGCACATTAAGTCTTGATCCATATCTTCAGTTTGGTTATTGATTTTGATGCCGTGTTTAGCCATTGCATCACAGCACATGCTGAGTGTCTCGTTAATCGCTTCCTTCAGTTTATAACTGTTTTTTTCTGCGCTATCGGCACGGGTTAAACTCAACATCCCATGGGTAATCTCTGAGATTCTTTCAGTAGTGTGCATTATTCCATCCAGATGCCTCGTCATAAATTCGTCTTCTATCCCAAGCTTCTTGAGATGAGCTGAGATCATTTCCGCTTTACCTAGGATGATGTTCAGTGGGTTATTGATTTCATGAGCAATTCCTCCCGCTAACTGGCCGATGGCAGCAAACTTTCCCACCTGCGCTAGGGCCTTTAATTCCTGCTCTCGAGCAGCAAATTGAGCCATAGTCGCAGAGATGTACTGACCGACATTATTGTTAAAATATAGAATAAGCCAAGTCATTACCACGGAGCAAAAGCCTAAAACAAAAAACTTAACCGAAGGCTGATTTTCAAGATTTATAAAATATCCCTGTTTAGGCAAAAATGAAGTTAAATAGAAGCCAAGTATCGTCAGGAGATAAATCAATAGCATTCGAAACTTTTCTGATTTCCAATCAAAAACAGCACAGGCTAGAGCCAGAGCAATTGGCAAAAAATTCAAAAACACATCAAGAGATCCCAAAGCCCACATACTCGAAACAATGGTTCCATTGCAAATCAAAATAAAAGCTATTCTGGAATAATTTGTAAAACCTTTTTTATTCATCATTAAAGGAATTGAGAAAGGCAAGATAGCGATGAGATCCCAAGCAACTTCGATATAGGATTGCCTCAATAGGTCTACAATGGAAAAAATAGCCAATAAGACCATCGCCAGTGCGCAAAAACCATTAACTAAGCGAATTTTGTCGGCAGCATTTTCTGGTGTCTTCTCTGTAATTCCGAACAAAGTATAAGTCCTGAAACTCAAGCCTATTTTGCTTAAAAATATTTTCACAGTTTTGGAAGCACTATCCATGACCAATTCAAAGCCCCCTCATTGCCTTTAATCACGGGCACTGTCCCGCTGAAATGGTTTTCTTTACAGCCTAGGCACCTTGCGAGCAGATTACCAAAGTGGAGATAATCTCTTGCAATTGACCAAAACTTCCCCTGGAATACTCAAGCCGGTTCTTTTAACTCCAGCTCACTGTTCAAAATCAGCTCAGCAACTTCAATCGGCTGGGCGATTCCGCGCAGATTCCGCAAGCCAATAGGACGGTAGCTTTCCGGCTTTAAGTAGCGCATGAGACTTTCCGTCAACAAGACAGTTCCAGGACTGGCGATCACTTCAATGCGAGAGGCGATGTTCACAGCTGGGCCCACAGCCGTGTAATCAGACCTCTGTTCGCCACCAAAATTGCCGACGACTGCCCGTCCCTGATGCATACCGATGCGCATTTCTATTGATACACCAAAGCGCGATCGCCATTTGATATTCAAATCTTCAAGGGCTTGGAACATGCGCCTCGCTGAGGCAATGGCCTTCTCTGCCTGCTCATCAGGGGACATAGGAGTGGGCGCTCCGAACAGCACCATAATTGCATCACCAATAAACTTATCGACCGTACCCTGCTGCTGAAAGATGATTTCGGTCATACTAACAAAAAATTCATTGAGCATGACCGCAATTGCTTCGGCTCCGAGTTCTTCCGTTAGCTTGGTAAACTCGCAGAGATCGGCAAATATCACCGTAATTGTCTGATGATGGGCAGTGTCATCCAGTCGCGAACGACCTGCTACAATCTCTTCCACCAAATGAGGATGTAAGTAGCGTCGCAAGACATGCGATTTAATGTATCGATTCAGACGATTGATCTCTTGGTTTTTACGGTGAAGACCTAAGGCAAAAAAGCTGAGACCGGAGAGCGCTCCGAGAGCCCCGATTATCAATATGTTCTTCCACCGACTCTCTCGGATCTGACGTTCGATCTGATACTCTTGAATTTGATTGGCTTGACTGAGCAGCTCATTGTCTCTTTGCTTCTTATGCACATCGAATAGGGCATTGAATCGCTGAGTCGAGTTCTTCGCTTCTTCGAAAGATTTTTGCCTTATAAATTCAAGGTAAGTCCGAAACAGACTGAGAGCTTTTTTATGGTCACCCGAAGCTTCAAAGTAAGTTGCCCAAGCCTCCTGAAGATCTGCATGCATTTGACTCAATTCGTCATTGCCTTGCAAGGTGTCAGCCTCTTGCAAATAGAGCTTCGCACGATTGAGTTGTCCCAATTGAATTTCCGTCCGAGCCAATTCCCTGAGCGTATCCAAGGTGGGTACCTTGCTGGCAAAGCTCTGGAATATGTGCAGGGCAGGCACTAATGTTTTTTGAGCTTGCAGATATTTGCCATTTTTTCGGTACACGGACCCAAGTCCAAGTTGAGCATAGGCTTGGCTGAGCGGATCCTTTAACGCAAAGGCTATGCTGGCGGCCTTATCATAACTTGAGGCAGACAATTCGAAATTATTGATCATGAAGTAACTATCGCCTAAATTATAGGCGACGATATGCCCCATAAAACGCCGCTTATGGGTCTCGGTGAAGCTTTCCATCTCAAGCAGAATTGGAATTGCTCTTTCGATGTAGAGTTCGCCAAGACTAATAAAGGCGATACTAAGACTGTGCAAGAGCATAAGCGAACGATCTGTTAAGGGAATCCGAAGCTGCCATTCCATCGCTTGCGATGCTGCCTCAAGCGTCGCCGAGGTGTCTCCTTTACGGGCTTGGACGATGGCCATAAGACTGTAGGCTCGAGCGATCAGAAATGGCTCTAAATTCCTGGTATCCGCATGAAGGAATGGCACCAAGACTGCGGCTGCCTCGTTGATATTTCCACTTAGAATAAGGATCTGCACCTGATCGAGGTGAATCAGTGCCCGCTCAGAAGTCATCGGTGCCATTGGATTAAGGGCAAGGGCTGCCTGCAAAACCTTGTTCGCCTCTTCCAACTTTTCCAGCCTAGCATAGGCAAGAATCAAACGGCTGGCGACTTTAAACCACATCTGGGGTGAATGCTCAGCATCGATGGATTCCAACTGATCCCGGGCTTTTTTACTTGCGACGACAGGATCGTCATTGACGAGGCGGTCTAACTCCGACAACGCAGTATCATCAAATTCCGCCTGGGCATTACTGCAGCAGAGCAAGTACAGTAATAATGTAAGCAGCAAGCTCCGCATACGCCTTAACCTCTTGCCGTTACTATCGACATTTCTTTAGGATTGCTAAAGTTGGCTAAGAAGCTGGCCATACCTGAGCTGCGTTTCGCGTCGCGCTATCGCCTTGAAAATCTTGGCGACCCGATTTCCAGGATTGGTGTAAACCTTAAAGTTATAAGCTGGCACACCCGTGCTCACCCCCCAACGTACCGTCGCTGTATGGGCGGAGGTAATTTCTACCGTGCGCACGCCTTTGAAAGTGGGCGCATTGGATGTCAAAGTTCCTATCGTCAGCTTGTTCGTACCGGTCAGAATTAAGTCCTTATAGGTCGCCACGCAGGAGTACTGATAAACATCCCCTTCCTGCAATCCAATATCGATATACTCGGTGACTCCCTTGTCACGGGTGGCGAAAACCTGAGTCCCGTTACGAAAGATCTTGAAGGTATCGAATTCTTCTTCGGGCCAAGCAAAGTTGATTCGAACTCGATCGGCCCCGCGAGCTTCGCCTTTGATACATCCTTCAAAGGCAGCATCAGAGTCGGGGATGGTCACGGTGATCTGTTTGTTATTGCGATCTGTCCGACCTTTTGGATCGGTGGAGCGAACGCCATAGCTAAGAATCGCTCCAGGCCGTGAGCCGCGGAGAGAAATCGACAGCTTGGTATCGGTAGTAATGGCGATGGCTTTGCTAAAAGCGGGGCCTTCATAAACGGCGTAATTGACGTCCTGACCTTTCAAGCGAGTGATGAGGGCCGGCCATTCCAAATAGAGCTCACTGCCTTGGAGTTCTGCTTTACTAATGCCTTCATAGCCGATGGTGCTTTCGATAGAGAGGATCACCACACGGGAGTTAGCATCACTCCTGCCATCGATTGCGGTAGCCCGGATTTGAAAAGCGTAGTTACCGGGTAGCATTTTATCGATTTCAAATGAATTCAAATCACCAGCGACCACTTGCAGCAATTTGCCTTTAGTGATAGGAGATTCGCTGTCCGGTAGATCGAGAATGACGGTCGAAGTTCCCGTTGCGGCCGTATCATCGGCCAGCGCCATACTCCTAGCAGCCGCCGCAGTGCTCGTAGTTTTGGCGGCCGCGTCGACCGTCGCGGTAAGATCCTGCATATAGATTTGATAGCCCGCGACAGCAATAGATCCAGGCTGATCCCAGAGCATAATCAAACTACCCTTGGACGAAATTTCAATAGCCTTCAGACCCTTGAAGAGGATCGGCTGAGATTCTTGAATGGTTTTAATCTTGTCACAGCCCAGCGACAAAAGACTGAAGCTGATCCAAAGGCTTAACCATGTTGTGAAGCGTTGCATGGTATTCAGTTCCCCGATCCCTGAAGAGTAGGATAAGCCCCGCTCTTGATAAGCCAGATACTGGAATCATAATTAATAAATGTGCTGGGATCCTTCATTTCAAAGGTCGTTTTACCCGTTCCTCCGGCACTTGCAGACCGTTCGGATGCTGTGAGATCCCAATAGCATTCTGGTGCAACGAGCGTACCGCCACTCACAAAGCGACCGATGAATCCACCGACATTGGAAGAAGTTGGCCCCGGTTTGACGTTGCCGGATGCATAGGAGCGGGTAATCACAGCACCGGACAGGCCAGCGAAACCGCCGACATCGGTATTACCTTGAACAGCGCTGCGGCTGTAATTGTTCTGGACCAGCATAGTCGAATCAAAGCGATAGCCGTAGCCCAGGAATCCACCGACTCGAACTTTACCGTCGACCTTGCCAGAAGAATAATTTCTTTCGACAGTCGAAGGCCCCCGATCCATCGAACCAACAAACCCACCGACATTGTTGTCACCCTTGACCTCGCCCGTGGCAAAGGAGTCTCGCACTTCCAAGTAGCGATAGATATGGCCGATAAATCCACCGACGTGATCGACTGCTGCGGTGACTGGACCGGTGGCATAGGAGTCTTCGATTTTAGTCACAGGAATCGGTGTTAAAGAAGTATTCATGTCATAGTTCCGACCACAGAATCCACCGACGGAAGAGTTACCGCTGACGGCTCCAGTTGCATAGTCTTTCGAGAAAGTTCCTCGGCATTGTCCCGCAAAACCACCAACCTGATTCATGCCCGTGACGTCACCTTTGGCAAATGATCCGCTAAAGATATGACCACCGGGCCAATCCATGACTCCAACAAAGCCACCGATATTGTCATAACCCGTGCCGTCGACATTGCCGTTGGCGAAAGAGTCTTCTATTTTGACAGAAGTTCCAGCCCAACCTATGAAACCACCGAGGTGACTACGGCCTTTGACATTGCCGCTGGCGGAGCAACTTTTAATATCTGTGTGATCAGCACTGCCGACGAATCCACCGCTTCGATTGGCTGCTAGATTCGTAACGTTACCATACGAAGCACTCGTTAGAATGATATTGCGCGGCTCTGTGGCTGTTGATCCATCTCCACCGGCAGAGTTCCCAACCATGCCTCCGGCATAATTGCTATAGATTGTAACCTCGGCTGAGGAAGAACTATTTTTCAAGACGCTGCGATGAAGAAGACCGATCATGCCGCCTGTTTCATTCCCCCCACCGAAGGTCGCATTGCCCCCTCGTACTGTGCCCTGGACCTGCACACCATCAACAGTTCCACGCACGATCGTGCCGATGGCTCCCCCGACTCGTCGGTCGGCCAGGACCGAGCCGCTGAACCAGCTGTCGCTTAAAGAATGATTATTCAAGCGACCGATGAGTCCGCCTGTTTCACTGATTTCGGTAGCTGAAAAACGTTCGCAGCTCACGGTTGCAAGCGCGGTCAGGCCGGTGGCCACACCACTGTTACCGTCCCAGTAGCCAACCACCCCTCCTGTGTTGCAGCTGCCGCCGGATGGAACTGTCGTTACCGTGCCTTCAAAATAAAGGTTGGAAGCATTTCTTTGTTTATACCCAAACACTCCACCTACCGTAATTTTGCCGTTGATGGTGGCATAGGAGGAGATGTCGAAGGTCTGCACCATGGCTCGTCCCATGACGCCGCCGACGTCTTGGCGACCATTGATAGAGCCAGCGACCATAATATCCTGAACGACAGTATTGGCATCATTGGCTGTATCACCCACGAGAGCACCGACCCGATCCCTTGCAGTAATGTTCACATTAATAAACTTCAGCGACGAAACTTTGCTATTACCGCTAATGTACCTGAAGAAACCATAGTCATCGATATTGCCATTGTTATAAGTAAAATTCGCAATGATATTGCCGTTGCCAGTGAAAGTGCCCTGAAACGAAGTACTGGAGTTGGTGAACAAAGGAGTCCAGGTCACTCCATCGAAATCGATGTTTTCCATCATCGAATAGTAACGACCATTGGGCAGAGTACGAATGTTATTCAAGTGCGTTGCATTGCAGATAATGTAAGGAGCAGATAATGTTGTACCGCGATTGGTTTGAATGGCAAAACTGGATTCCCAAAGGTCGGGATTATTGCAAATATTGCTACAATTAACATTAGCTGTGCAGTAGCTATAGGCATTGTTTAAGGTCGCGGACGAGCCATCGCTATTGCTGATACTCAGGGAATAAGTGCCTAGAGTTTTTGCTGGAGTACGGCAGAGAATATGCCGGGAAGACACAACCTGGGTATTTAAGCAGTTGGTTCCGCCTAAAGTCACAGTGGAGCTGCTATGGAATCCACTTCCTTCAACGAGGAGCAGTCGACCTCCCGTGGTGGGACCTTCCGCTGTGCGGACAGCGCTGATTGTAACTTGGTTTTGCGAATAGATATCGATTTGTCTCGTGCTGGTGTTGCCAGCTTCATCCGTCACCATCAAGAGATAGTGGATATAGGTATTCGTATTGATCGGCCCAACAAAGCCTGTAGCGCCGTTGACTCCAGTTTGAGTAAAGATCGTCGGATCGGACTCCAAAACCTTCTCAGTGGGGTCAGCGGATTGCCGGAATTTAATTCGGTACAAAAGGCTTTCAGAGGTGGAGCCGGGGTCGCTGGCGGTCCATGAGAAATTCCAAGACTTGTTCGTCAGGTTCTTGGTGCTGGTGAAAGCGCTGATAGTGGGTGGTACAAGATCAGGTGTCTTGATCGATTTGAAGGTTCCATCACAGGCTTCATTGCTACTCGCATCGACCGCGCAAACCGTATAATAGTACCAGGTGGTACCCTGAAGGTTCGAGGCATCAAAATAGTTGGTGTCAGCAATTTCTGTGAGGGGTGGGCCACTGAGCGAAGGATTCAGAAGATTGCTGAAGTTACTGTCAATTTTGCGATAAACGCGATAGCTAATAGCTGCGCCTGGCTCCTGTGCATACTGGTTATCGGTGGCCGTTCCCCAGTTCAGCTTGGAGCCACCATCCTGGAAGGCCAGCGAAATGTTGGATACAAAGTTAGGCTTGGTTAGATCGATAGTGCGCTTGTCGGCGTAGGAAAGGGTCGGATCGAGTATGGTAAAGTTGTTGGCGACATCGTAAGCCCGCACATGAAAGCGATAGCTACGAAAGTCTTCCAAACCTGAAACAGCGCAGGTATTGGGACGATCCCCACAGCCTGGCATGACCGCGCAGGGACAGTCCTTCACCAGTGTCAGGGCGTTGCTGCTATCCAATGTAAAGATCTGAAAACCTGCATAGTCAGACCAGTTTGCTGGATCGATCCACTTTACGGTGATCTGGCCCTGGATCGCCGCAATGAGGTCTGTCGAGGCGGAAATGCCCATAAATCCTGGGGGTGGTTCAATATCGGCAAAGGTCATTTGCAAGGAGTTGGCAGGGCGGGCGAAACTGGTGCAGTTTTTGGTTCCACCGGAAATGACATCAGCATTGTCACAGGCGTTGACCACAACTTGCAGAGTGGCTTCGCTGGCAAAAGGAACCACGGTGCTATCGAAGCTGTATGAATTTGGTGAATCCGTGACCGTTCTTTGGATGCTGATAGGCAGGGCTGAGCTGGCGTCCTTCAGAGTCAACCAGGTGTCGATTCGGTAGACGCTCATGTCACTCGCTGGAGAGGGGTTCCATGTGAGTTTAACAAGGCC
>JBGSRE010000215.1:0-2558 GCA_041737755.1 Oligoflexus sp. | reverse complement strand
GATTGTGCGGCATAGCCGCGAAATGCCGGAAAATGTCGTCTTCTTGGAAGACTATGATATGGAAATCGGTGCCGCCCTGACTCGCGGATCCGACGTCTGGCTCAATAATCCCCGTCGCCCCTTGGAAGCCTGCGGAACTTCGGGCATGAAGGCCGCGATGAACGGCGTTCTGAATTGCTCTATTCTGGATGGTTGGTGGCCGGAGGCTTGCCAGCATGGTATCAACGGCTGGGCTATCGGTGACGATCAGGTACCTAAAACAGTTGCTGAGCAGGATGCCCGGGATGCAAAATTCCTAGCCAAGGTTTTGCTCGATGAAGTGATTCCGACCTACTACACGAATCGGCCCAAGTGGATTGAAATGATGCAGTCGAGTATTCGGACCATCACCAAGCCCTTCAGCGTTGAAACGATGCTTCAGGACTACTACGAAAAGCTCTATCTCCCCAAAGCTTAACAGTCTGCCAACGGACGGTAGGAAAGGTCTTGTTTAAAGGCCTTTCCTGCGCGACAATCGCGCTTCCTATGTTTTGAGGTTGCGCATGAACGATAGCCCGACAGCTCCGCGATCCTTTCCCTGGTATATCATCCCCATACTTCTCTGTTGGATACTTATTAGTCTTGTCCAATTCGGCACTGGTCGGGACGGGCTGGCTCTGCTGCTGGTTGGTGTGACTCTCATTCTTTGGCTCAGCGAAGTGGTCCCGAGTTTTGTGCCGACTCTTTTGTTGGTCGCAGGCAGTCTTGCTTTTCTGGGCTCGGAAGGAAGTGCTGATCCGGCGTCGGTGCTATTCAAAAGAATGGCCGATCCCGTATTGGGTCTGTTCTTTTGCGGAATGTGCCTGGGCTTGATTCTACGCCGGCATGGGATCGATCAGGCCATTGCTCGGCTGGCTTTCCGTTTAAGTCATGGCAATCCACGCAAAGCTTTGCGCTATGCGATGCTGGCAACAGCGTGCCTCGCGATGTGGACGACCAATAGCACAGCTATGGCTATCTGTTTGCCTGCTTTTGGAGGTGCGGTGGATCTCTTGCAAACCCAGAACCCCAAGCAGGCGCGAGGCTTTCTCATCGGTCTGGCGATGGCTGCTAACTTTGGCGGGATGGCGACGCCGATAGGAACGGCACCTAACGCACTGGCCATCGCTGCTTTGGAGCAAAGCTTTCCCATCAGCTTTGGCAGTTGGATGGCGATGATGCTACCGCTGGCGATTCTATTGATCCTGGTCACTGAATATTTGGTTTTGAGAATCTTCTATCGCCATGCACCCTCTGCCGTCCACGTACCGACTCACTCCCGCAGTTTTCTGCCGATGAATCCCTGGGCTTTAGCACTTTTTATTGGCACAGTTGGCCTATGGCTGACGGAGAGCTGGCATGGAATCCATCCGCTGGCGATTGGTTTTGGTGCCGCGAGCCTTGGCTTTTTTTCCCGTCTCTTACAAACTGAAGATCTCAAGGATATCGATTGGGATGTTCTGCTTTTGATCGCCGGAGGTTTGCTCCTGGGACACCTTCTGGAAGAAGCGGGGTGGATGAAGCGAATCGCAGCTAGCATGCAGAATCTGGGCCTTGGAGAATTGGCGCAAATGGCCTTGATTATCGCCATGGCAGCAATAGGCAGCGCGATATCAAGCAATACAGCGACGGCGGTCCTGATGATTCCGCTGGCGATGCAGGTCGATGCGCAGCCCTATTCCGCAATTGCCGTGGCCGCAGCCTGCTCCATAGGTGTGCCCTTTACGATTAGCACGCCGGCCAATGCTCTCATCGCTGGCCGTTACCAGGTGAAAAACCTGGATTTGATGAAGGTAGGTCTGCCTCTGACTCTGGGCGGATGTCTTTTGCTAGTGTTTACTGTGAAGTTTGCTGTGCAATGGATTTTGCAGCGATGAGCGGGATCGCTGATTAGAGCTCGTGCGAGGTGGAAGGTGGCCTCAGCAACTGCTGATTCTCCGGAGGCCACCAAACTCATCCTTAGAATTCCCAAGAATTTTTTTCAAAACTAGCCTTGGCCGCCCAACCCAATTCCTTTTCCAATCGATGAGCCCAGGCGATTTGGGCTTCCGGATTGCCATGATTGACCAGGACCTGCTGGGGCTTTTTGGAAAACTTCTTCAACCAACTCAGCATTTGCTCATAATCAGCATGCGCGGACAGATTGCCGATCGTGACAACTTCAGCATGGAGTTCGACTTCCTGATGATGGATGCGAAGAGTCTTCATCGATGCGCTGTTGTCCTGTAAAAATCGACCTTTGGTGCCTTCTGCCTGGTAACCCGAGAAGATAATCATATTGTTGGGATGAGGCAATCGATGCTTGAGATGATGCAAAATTCTCCCTCCGCTCAGCATTCCCGAGGCGGAAATAACAATGGCAGGTCCGTCCATCATCGTAACGAGCATGGATTGATCGGGTGAGGGCGAAGTTTCAAATTTTTGAGGGAAGAATCCATCGGGATTTTTTTGAAAGGCATTCGTCACCAATTGATCCTCTTCATGGCTGAAGAAGACTTTCAAAGCCTTTTCTGACATGGGACTGTCAAGGATTACAGGGA
>JBGSRE010000211.1:0-3592 GCA_041737755.1 Oligoflexus sp. | reverse complement strand
TATTAAAGTACTGGATCTTTTGCGTGCCAAGATCCAATTCCCCACTGTGACTGGGAACGATGGCCAGTTTAAAACTCCGCTGACCCATCACCCCATCCGCTTGAATCACGTCCTGAGACTGTGGTTTGTCTTTATAAACCTTGGCTTTGTCACCCAAAGACAACTCAGGATCGGCCATACCGGTAGTGGCTCCCTTGCCCTCAATGGTCAGTGTCAGCGTTACCGTTTCACCCACTGGAACGGATCGAGTCGAAAAATCGGCATGGCCTTTGAATTCTCCAACTAATCCACTAAAATCTGCACGACGCCCCGCCAAAGGAAGCGGCAGGACTTCCAGAGAGACGGCCGCACTGCGAAAGTTTTTTTCTGAGGTATTGCCCGAACCCCAGAGATCATCGAGCATGGACCTTGGTGTTCGTTTCGGCTTGCTTTGATCGAGAAAACGCGTGTTGAGCGACGCGGCTGGCACTTCGTACTTGCCCTCTTTACTGGGAATCATGAGGGCATTGATTTCGGTAACGTTGAAATTCTGTCCTTCGATATTTTTAGTATAGGAACGCTCGCCATCAATCTTCTTGACTTGAAATCCGTCAGGGTATGGAAAATCCGGTTCGGCCGCCAGAATTCGCACACGCGAATACACACGGATACTCGACAGGACAGCCTCCCCAACATAGACCTTGTCCTTAGACAGTACGCGTTCCATAAAGATCGGTCGATCGCTTCCCCCCGGCGAGCTTGTTCCGGTAGAATTGACTTTAAATTCAATCGGCAGAGTCTGTTCCGTTTTACCATCGATTTTCAGATTGATCGCAGGGATGGTGAAGGTCCCTTCCTGAGAGGGGATCAGTACAAACTGATACTGCACCTCGCGTGACATTCTGCCATTGACAATCGAAACGCTTTGACTCGTCCCGGCCTGCCGAATGCTGAGGCCAGGGATTTCAGGAAATTGGGGAGTATCATCGGCATTGCCTTGCACGGCCAAAGTGTAGACGAACTGATCTTCGAGGCTGCCTTCGGGCTTATCCAATTCTCCCGTCAAGCTTCCCGCCCAAATGGGGTTGGCCCAGATCAGGAGCCAAAGGAGGTACCACAATCCTGATGGTTTACCAGTCCTTGCCATTGCGAGATTTACCTTCCATATTTGCCTGTTCCGGCGTCAAAATATAAGTCCCGATGCGATCATCGACCGAGCGAAGAAGTTTTTCTGCTTCCTGTTGCTGCATTTCCTTTAGGGTCAAACTCTGCGGCGATCGATTTTTAGAATCCCCGCCCGGCGGCACGCGGCCATCCGGCGACTTGCCTTTGGAATGATCCTGCTCTGATGCCTGCGGCTGCTTTTCTGGCAGTGTTTGCTGAGCTTTTTCGGCAAGTTTTTCCTGAGCCTTTTGCTGTTGATTCTGATCGCCAGATTTTTGCTGATCCTCTGGAGTCTTTTCCCCTGATTTTTCTGGCTCTTTTTGCTGACTGTTTTCGGACTTGCTATCCTGGGCCTGCTTTTGATCTTTTTGTTCTGACTGCTTTTCATCCGCATTTTGCTGATTTTGATCTTGCGGTGGCTGCTTTTGATCCTCGGGCTTTTGCTGCTTCTTCTGTTGCTTGGCCCAGGCGAGGTTATCGGCAATCATTTGGTTGTCATTATCAAAGCTGAGAGCCTCTTGAAATTCCGCTTCTGCCGCATCCCAACGCTTTTCCATAGCCATGGCCAAGCCTTTGTTATAAGCCGCTTTACTCTTCAACTTAAGATCTGCTGACTGCTTAGCGCGATCGAAATAATTCGCCGCTTCAGCAAATTCGCCTTTCTTAAACAGGGATACCCCGGTGTTATAAACTTGATCAAGGTCGAGCGGCTTTTGCAAACTATGCTGCTTGAAACCCTTGGCCGCTTCCTCGAACTGACCTTGTTCATAGGCCCGATAGGCCGCGCCTAAATTATCGGCGAGTGCAGGGCTTATCATCCCAAAAAAGCTTAGCACAAGACTAAGGACTCTTGCCCATGTCATGAAAGCGCTCCACTGCGTATCTGATCCAACCATCCTTTGACCTTTTGCTGCCAGACGGAAGATTCGGCTGCGTCGATCCAAAGGCCTGCAAACTTCAATTGTTCGGCCTGACTTAAGAATTGTAACAACTCTTGCTGAAAATTTGCTGAGAGACTTAGATTTTTCTCCAGGCTCCGGCGGGTTTCAGCCAGAGTTTGACCGGTAATAGGCAGCCCGGTGCGAAGTTCTAAGGCCTGCCGCAGCATAAAGCTCAGTTGAAAAAAGAATTCCTCACAGTTTTCCCGAGTCCATGGATTGGCGATTTGAAGCTGGGCCCAGCGTTGATCCAAAAGCGTCCAGGGATCTGCAGCGGCAGCACGAGACGAGAGCGGACCTGTTGGGCGAGCTTTTTGGCGGGATTGATAGCGCCGATAGAGCCAGTAGCCAACAAAAACCAGAAAAAGAACGATCAGCAAGCTCAGAATCACAAGACCCCAATCGGCTGACTGGGGTTGCAAGTCCATAATTCCATGCGGAGGCTGAGATACTTCGGCATTGCCACCCATCAGCGGATCCTCACGGTGCATCGACTTGAGCAAAGATCTCTTCAATCATCTGCTCAACAGCAATATTTTCCGCCTCAGCTTCATAGGTCGGCATGATGCGATGACGAAGGATATCAACGCCAACATCCTTCACATCCTGAGGAGTAACGTAGGCCCGCCCTTGAAAGAGAGCATTGAGTCGAGCGGCGCGTTCCAAATTGATAGACGCCCTTGGACTGGCTCCGACTTGAATAAAACTTGCTAGTTTCTGCAAACCGTATTGTCCCGGTTTCCTTGTCGCAAAAACCAGCTCGACAATATAGCGCCGGATCTTATCGGAGACATGAATCTGTTTCATGAGGTCCTGACATTTCAGAATATCTGAAGCTTGCATGACTTTTTCCAGACCAATATCATCACCACTCGCCATTCTTTGGACGATTTCAATCTCTTCATCGAGGCTATTATAGTCGACTTTTATTTTGAAGAGAAAACGATCCATCTGCGCTTCAGGTAGGGGATAAGTACCTTCCTGTTCGATTGGGTTTTGAGTCGCCATCACCAGAAACGGCTTGGGCAAAGTAAAGGTGGCATCACCCAATGTCACCTGACGCTCTTGCATGGCTTCGAGCAGAGCCGATTGAACTTTGGCAGGCGCTCTATTGATCTCATCCGCAATCAAGAGATTGGTAAACACCGGACCTTTTTTAACTTTAAATTCCGCTTGCCGCGGATCATAAATCTGCGTTCCCACCACATCGGCCGGTAAAAGATCAGGGGTAAACTGGATGCGTGTGACAGCCAAATCGGAGCAATCGGCAAGAGCTTTGACCGCTGAGGTCTTGGCCAGTCCTGGTAAGCCTTCTAACAGAACATGACCCTGGCCTATAAGACCCATAAGGAGTCGTTCCATCACCTGTCTTTGACCGACGATCCGTCGACCAACAGTGCTAAGTACGAGATTGATGTGATGGGCAGCTGTCTCCACATCCTGATTCAATTCCTGTCCTGACATAAGATCGACCCTCCTTTTCTGTAAGGATTAGCGATTTTTCCACAATG
>JBGSRE010000194.1:0-1767 GCA_041737755.1 Oligoflexus sp. | reverse complement strand
GTAGCGATGGATCTCGTCGAGTAGAAATCAAGCCTTCTTCAAATAAGCTGTGACTAACACGATACGCATGCCGTTGACTCGTCCTTCAATGAGCTTCGGGTCATCTGTGAGCGAAATATTTTTGACTGTAGTTCCTCGCTTGGCTGTAAAATTAGCGCCTTTGACATCCAGGTCTTTGATAAGTGTGACAGTGTCCCCCTCTTCGAGCACTGTTCCATTGCTATCGACCACCCGAATCTTGCCTTCTTCGGCCCGCAAGATGCCAGCTTCGGCCCAGGCCTGGGTAGCATCTTCCAGATAAAGTTGGGCGAGCAAATCAGTGGCCCAAGGATTGGGCCCGAGCCCCTTCAATACCCGATACACAACGACTTTCACCGCCTCGTGTTCGCTCCACATACTCTCATTGAGACCATACCAGTGGTTGATTTCGAGACGGGTTGGCTGAAGAATATGCTCAAGACATGTCTTGCATAGCATAATGCTCGACTCAAGACCGGGACCAGCGTTTGGTTGAACGTCATAGACTGCAAGCTCGCTCTTGGACGAACAGAGTTCACAGCGAGCTGTACAACGTTCGAGGATTTGGCTTTCGATGCTCATGAATGGCGCCTCTCTGGAACGTCAAAAATTTTTATCTTACTTGACGGCTTCGTCGAAAAAATGACGTAAGTATACAGAATATATAAGCAGAAGTCCAAGCTATTCATGAATTCAGAAAAATCGAAATAACCCGTTAAGGATCGACACTCTTTAATTTTTCGAAAGCATTTTGATACAGATTTTATTTCAGCAGCCCATTTCAGTAAAAGCCCATTCGACCGATAAGAGAGAGGTAAAATTCTAAAAGTTGAGTCTATGAATCGACCGCAGAAAACTTCGATTTTCATCAACGGGCTGTCGTGGCCAATATTCCACGGACTGGCGAGCGTATTTCTTATCATCATCCTGGCGATTCAGGCTTCATCATTGGGGGCCTACATTGATACTCGAATCATTGCCCCGGTGCTCTTCAACGTTCGTGAATATCTTGGCCAAACTCCCGAAATTCACCCCAAACTTAAGGTCATTGCGCTCGATGATAGCACCTTTTCCTATCTGGGCGGTCCCAGGCTCAATTACGCGCAGATGACCAGTCTTTTAGAGAATTTGGGCAAAAGGCAACCCAAGGCTATTCTGATCGATAGCCTCCTGTCGGATCTGCCATCCAATGTGCTGGATAGCATTCCCGACTCGGTTCGGAGCATTCCTGTCTATACCGGCAGTTTTCCCAGTCAGGTATCTCTTCGTTTCCGTGACCCTATCGATATGAGCCAACCCGCCTATCAGATCAGTTCCTACTTGGATCAAGGCCTCCAGCCTCAGGATCTCGAGTATAACCTGGATCAGCGGAAAGAATGGATTCCTTACGGCAATGCAACCGTCTATCAGGACTTGGTGCGATCGACAGGACACATTACTTACAATCGTGATGGCACCATCTCCCCTTTCTACCAAATCAGCGCTCAAACAATTCTTCCTCATCTGAGCCTTTATGCTGCTGAATCCCTAACTTTGAAAAAAGATGGATTGATGATCAATGGCCGCAAGGTTCCCTTAACCAAGCGTGGTGGTTTGATGATCAATCATCGACCTCCTGAAAAGTTCTATGATCGATCGATTTCTCTCCGGCCAATCCTACCTAGAGATCTCCTGCTTCGTGCGGCAGCTTAGGGCAATTATTTTGTTTCGCCCAAAAAGGAATCGATGCGGCAGCGATAGCCTGCGGTT
>JBGSRE010000188.1:0-2624 GCA_041737755.1 Oligoflexus sp. | reverse complement strand
CGTTCGCTATGAGTTATGGCCGGGATTTTTGCAGGTTGCTCGCCATCGTGGTCCGGTCTACCTGATCGATGCCGTGCGGTCTCCCAGTCTTATGAAAAAGGGCTTTTCGCGGACTTTGCGCCGAAAGCTGGTCCGTCTCTGTCACAAGATTTTTGTGGTAGGAAAGAGCGATCAGGAATTTTATGCCGAGCTCTTGCAGCTTCCCCCCGAAGCCATTGCTCAGGTGGGCGACACTAAGTACGACAGAGTTTTGGAACGCTTGAAGCAGCGCGAAGATAAACGCCAGGAAATGCGTGTGCAGTTGCAAGAATTTCTTGGAACCGGCCCTGTGCTGATCCTGGGCAGTGCCTGGCCACGGGATCTGGAAGCACTTTTGAGCGTTTTCCCGGAATTGAAAAGTTTGTATCCGAGATTAAAGCTTATCGTGGCTCCTCATGATGTCAGTCCCTCCATGGTTTTGAAGATGGAGGAGAGCCTTCACCGGCTGGGTCTTTCGGTTCGTCGCGCCCAGGAGGCAGGCTTGGCGGCAGCACGGGCTGGTGATAGTGTTTTACTCGTCGATTTGATCGGTCTTCTCCCTGAGCTGTATGCAATGGCTGATATCGCTTGGGTTGGAGGGGCTCTGCACCATCGTGTGCATAACGTTCTGGAGCCAGCCTGCCAGGGCCTTTTTGTCTGTTTCGGTCCGCATTATCATACAAGTCAGGAGGCCCGCCATTTAGTTTCTGAAGGGCTGGTCCAGGTGATTGCATCTGGAAAGGACTTTATGGACTGGGTGCGCGGCCTGCATTGGGAGGGTCACCCCCCTCATCGACGGCTTTATGAAGCCATTATTCAGCATCAAGGGGCTAGTGATCGTATTTTAACAGCGATACAGGCCGATGCTCTTGAAATCCGCAGCTAACAAATTCAGGGGCTTTTGCCTCGAGGATGACACTCTATGCGCCCAACTTTGTATAAACGACTTATCATCAACAGCAGTGTTTCAGAAACTCGTATTGGCCTCGTCGAAGGTCAGAGACTTGCCGAACTCTATGTCGAGCGTCTGCATAAAAGAGGGATGGTTGGCAACATCTACAAGGCCAAGGTCAGTCGGGTATTGCCAGGGATGCAGTCGGCATTCGTCAATATCGGTGCCGATCGATCCGCCTTTCTCTATGGCGGCGATGTGGTGGATCCCGAATACATCGCTTCGGTGAAAAGTCAGAACCAGGGGCAAGATCCGCGGGAAAGCAATAATCGGACGCCCATCGAGAAAATTCTGCGCGAAGGTCAGGAAATTATCGTTCAGGTGGCGAAAGAGCCGCTTGGGACGAAAGGCCCTCGGGTGACCATGGTGGCTACTATTCCTGGTCGTTACCTCGTTTTAATGCCGGAATTCAATAGCCTTGGCATATCGAGACGCATTGAAGACGATACTGTCAGGCAAAAACTTTTGGCGGAAGTGGAAGCCCTGCGTCCTCCAGAAATGGGTCTCATTATTCGAACCGCGGCTCTGGGAGCCCAGCCAGAACATTTGAAGAAAGATTTGGCCTACCTACTCAAGGTTTGGGATGCCGTTCAGGAGCGCCGCAGCAAAAGCTCTGCGCCCGCTCTGCTCTATCAAGAGCCAGACTTGGTTTTAAAAACCACCCGTGATCTGTTGAGCGAGGATGTTGCTGAAATCGTCGTGGATGATTCCCAGGTCTATGATCAGCTGCAGCATTTTTTGCTGGATTCCATTCCGTCGGCCCATGACAAGCTTAAGCTTTATCAAGGTAAAGATCTGATCTTCGATCACTATGGTCTTGAGATGGAGATCGCCACGGCCTTGTCACGCAAAGTATGGCTGCCGTCAGGGGGATATCTCGTCATTGATCAGACGGAAGCTCTTACCTCATTTGACGTCAATACCGGCAAGTTTGTTGGCTCATCAAATGCCCAAGACACTATTCTGAAAACGAATCTGGAAGCTACAGAAGAGGTTGTTCATCAGCTCCGTATACGCAATTTAGGTGGCATCATTGTCATCGACTTTATCGATATGGAAAGCTACGCCGATCAGCAAAAGGTCAATGAAGCTCTCCTGGAAGCATTGAAGGCGGATAAATCACGGACCAATGTTTTGGCGATCAATGAATTGGGTCTGGTGCAGATGACTCGAAAACGCACCCGAGAATCCCTCGAGCGTGTTTTGACCAGCGATTGCAGCCACTGTGATGGATGGGGACGCACCCAGAGTCGGGAGTCTCTCGTCTATGAAATGGTGCGGGATGTGGAGCGCTTTCATCTGCGGACAGGCCAAAAAGAGATTCGAGTGAAAATCCGTGATGATGTGCAGGATATGCTCCTGAATGAGGAAAGTCCCCTGTACAATGTTCTTCAAGAAAAATATGCCATTAAGTTGATTTTTGAGTCGACCCAGCTCAGCAGTGCGATGCTCAAGGAAGCCCCTTACGAGGTGCTGGGCTAAAGCCTAGCCACTGGCATTAGGGCTGCACTTCGATGCGAGAAAGAGCTTGCAGCAGCGGCGTATCCGGACCTTGGAAATGAATGATTACGAAGTCTGACTGGGTGCTTACTTTCAGGCCATTAAAAGCCTTCAGCTCTTTTTCTAACTGTTCTTTGATTTTGTCGGGTGTGGG
>JBGSRE010000135.1:0-1837 GCA_041737755.1 Oligoflexus sp. | reverse complement strand
CAAGGATCAAGCTGGCCGAAGCTTGCCGAAAGAATTTGACCCGAAAACGATGAATTCGGGAGGCGACTGTTCCCTGCGCTGCCCTTGTGAGCCTAGCAATTTCTTTAATGCCTCGCTCTTCATCATAGAACATACGAAAGGCCTCGGACTCATCACTCTTTTCCAGCTTTTGCAGCAGTTCATGGATCAACACTTTTCTCTGCAACCGTTGCGATTGTTCACAATCCGAAGCAAGTCGTTCAAGAGTATCGGCACAGAAGAATTCGGGCTGGCGCTTTCTTTGTCGATAGCTGTCAATATGAAGATTTCTAGCAGTGGTCATGAGCAAACCAAAGTGTTCATGTTCAGGCTTTTCCTGCAGGATGGGCAAGCAGCGCAAAAATGTTTCCTGGATGAGATCCTCTCGATCGCACTCATCAAGTCCTCGCTTCCGCAAAAAACAATCCAAGAACACGCGGTACTTTTTGAAAATTTTGGCAAAACTCTGCCGACTCACCTGCTGCATGGTGATGCTCCTCGATCTTGGGTTGGGTTAGGAAAAGATCTGTGAAAGATCCTTGATCTCGAAGCTAGCATTGGCGAATCGGTTGGGAATAGTACAATAAAATTAAAAGATCGGGCCGTTTTTAGTTTTTCTAACGCCGCCCGACCTGGATAGTATTTAGATCAATACTTTCGTTATGTTAAAACAATGAAAGACCGGACCCCTGAGGCGCGGCTAAGCCTTGACGAACTCGAATCAGAAGCCAACACGCGTAACGATGAAGCAATCACCGCTACTGCCACCACCTGGATTGTAAACTTGAAAGGTGACGAATTTTGAGGCGTCCAAGAGATCACGCATCCAGTGGGAACCCGTCGGTGACGAGAAGTAGGAGCGGCCACGTTCGCCTGCAGCGGGGAAAATCCAAGCCACGGCTCCCGGATAGCTTTGCTTGAGGCAAGTGGGTTCACCCGTTGCTGCAATGGGCCGATCCTGCCACGAGCATTGCCCTGGCTGCAACCCAGATGCCGCAGGTCCATTGCTTTTGGTGAAATAGAACAGAGCACTATTATCGGTCGTGGCAAGGCCTAAGGTTCCCCCACCGCCCCGACAACTCAGAGGATAAGTGGTGGGAGCCGCCTCGGCAGTGCCGGCTCCGATAAATGGTAAAACCATTGTCATGGCGACAGCTAAAAAAATTTCTCGCAGCATATTTGGCCCTTCCTCGGTAATATATGCAGTCAGGTCGAGTCCTCGTCCTGCAATTGGTGTGTTCGCCTAGAGTTTGACGCCAACGATGGGTTTGACAATGATAGGCTGAACTATGACAGACTTGGCGATGTCTTTGCATTTGCTGCTACCATCCAAAGCTTTGCATTCCGTGCCACCCCAACTGCCCGTGCACCAGCCCTCGCCATCGTATGTGCCGGTTTTACCTTTGTTGGGTCCACTGGTGACTTCACACTTTCCACCAGCAGTTCCGCCACCGTTATTGGCCCGATGCAATTGAGATCCGTCATCCGGCAAATCGCCACAGGCTTGAAAAGATAGAAGCAAGAGAGATGTCAGAACAATTTTAAGGGGGGTGCGCAAAAATTCAGTTGATGTCTTCATGTTATTCTCCAGTTGTTTGTCGATCAATCACTACGACCACAAACGATGGACGAGTTGATTTTATGCAAACATGCTGAAAAAAATTTATCGACATCCTATCTAGTTTCTGGCGCTTAAGCGCCAGAAACTATCCAGAGCGTAGCGATGGATCTCGTCGATTACAAGTAAAGCCTGCACCTATAATTCGTCATATAATTCCCGCCTATCGTAATTCATAGCATCAATCAAAGCATCCTTCTT
>JBGSRE010000125.1:0-3688 GCA_041737755.1 Oligoflexus sp. | reverse complement strand
GCGGAAAAGTTGCTGCCTGCATAAGGTGGCGAGCATGCCAGACATTCGTTCGACTGCGCTACCAACATCTTATAGCTTTACTCGGACATATAGCGCGGGGCAGGGCTTGAGCTGTGACTCCCTATCCATGAGAGGAGACTGACGCGATATCGGTTCTTTTGGATGCCGGCAAGAAGGTGCTGCTTGGAACTTACGGCTTGGATTTTAACGAGAGGTCACTTGAGATAAGAGTGCTGAGCTTGTTCAGCCTTGAATTTCTAATTTGGAAAGACGCGAGTTTTTCAGAGATTACTATTGTCGCGCCTATATTGATGGACTATAGAGGAAGGGCAATCCTCAGCTCAAAACAAGGAGTTTTTGCTGATGTCAATTTTTCGCCTTTTCCTCTGCACCTTACTCACCCTCTGCTGTTTCGATCGAACCCAGGCAGCATCACCACGACGACCGAATATTGTGATACTGCAGACTGATGATCAAGGTTTTGATGATGTTGGATTCAATGGCAACACGCAGATCAAAACCCCAAACATGGATCAGATCGCTCGGGAAGGGGCAGTCCTGACTCAGTTCTACTCCAATGAAACCTGCGCACCGACTCGTGCCGCACTGCTCAGTGGGCGTCATTTTTTAGATTCGGGCATATGGGGTGTTCATGGAGGACGAGACTTCCTGTCGATCGATGAAACCACCTTCGCTGACGAGTTTCGATTTAACGGCTATCGAACCGGCATTTTTGGAAAATGGCATGTCGGCAAGACTTCGGGCTATCTGCCTTGGGATCGAGGCTTTGAAGATGCCTGGATGGTTGATCTCTATAAGTATGCGGATAACCTGATGCTGCATAACGGCAAACCGGTGCCAACTCAAGGTTGGGCATCGTCGGTGACTACTCAATTGGCGCTCGACTTCATCGATAAAAATTACGAACAACCCTTTCTACTTTATGTTCCCTATATGGAGCCTCATGAAGGCAATGGCCCAAGCGATGCTGCCTATACCTGGCAAGCCCCCGTCGAATTCAGCGATCCCTATGCGAAGCAGGGCTTTTCACCTGCCATGTCTCGTCTCTATGGCATGATTTCTCACGTGGATTTTCAAATCGGTCGCATCCTAGGGAAACTTTCACAAAAAGGCATCGATGAAAACACCATAGTCATCTTTATGTCCGACAACGGGCCGATAGGTTCAAGCTCCTACGGCAATGCCTTCGATTGGCAGCAGCGCAATATTTCACAGCTGCGAGGCAACAAGGGGACAATCTTCGAAAACGGAATACGCATCCCCTTTGCAATTCGTTGGAAAGGATATATTCGCCCGAGCACGAGCAGCCGTCCTATTGTCATTCAGGACGTAGCTCCCACTCTTTACGAGCTCGCAGGCATCAAGGCCCAAGAACATTCAACAGGAAACGACGGCCTATCCTTCGCTCAGACCCTGCAGAATCCGTCCTATCGTGATGACACACGTCCGCTGTTTTTCTCGGTTCGAGCGCCCTATTTTTTAAGTTCAAGCGACGATAAAGAGTTCTATTTGATTCCCAATCGCGGCCTGGATCGCAGCCGAATGACACTTGATTCGATTCAAACCGCAATTCGTCAAGGGCGATGGAAGCTTGTCAACGATGTCGGTCACTATCAATTGTTTGATATCGAATCTGACCCAAATGAACGAAATCCCCTCAACAATTCGGCCATAGAAGAGTCGCTCAAGCAGGAAATGAAAACATGGTGGGATCGGACGATTGCATCGCCCGAGACATTCAATCGTCCGCGCTTTCAAATTGGCAGGCACTCTGAAACCTTCTCGCGAGTCTTGGCCAATGGCGCCGTCAGTGTGCAGGGCAATATTCATTTGGGAGTTGAAGATGCTCGTGGCTGGAAAAAAGTCGGAGATGCAGTCTCGATATTAGTTGATGTTAAACGAAAAGGGCAGTATGAAGTTCGGGTCAAAGGCTCGACGATTCCTCCAGGATTGATCCTCAAACTGCAAATAGGTGGAGTGATCGTGGAAGGGCCGGCATCGGCGTTGCCGCCCCTGAATCTGGATTTTGGTCAGATGGATCTGACCTTGAGTGTGGCTTCAGCCCCGCAAGGAACTTTCAGCAGCCTCGAAGCTCTAGATATCGAAATCATTCACGAAGAGCAAAGATACCCTGATTGCGCCAAGTTTGGCGGAGGATTTGGCAGTACCTTTGGATGTGGCACCATGCAATGTCGCAAGTCCAGTAAGCAATGGGTCCGTAACTCAAGCGAAGACTATTGGTGCCTGATTTCTGAGTAGCGTGGAAGCCATTCACGGAAACGGTTTATCAATGACCCTGAAAATCCAAGTGAAACCAATGACAATCGCTACCGAGAGATCGCCTAGTTTCTTAGCCTGATAACGCGCGGCGCGCACATTCTGGAGGAACTAGGAAATGCAAAGCTCATCACCGCTTTCGGCTGTTAATGGGAATTCCATTTAAATTGCCGCAATCATCTCAATTTATCCGCACAGAATCATTCTTCTACCAAGCCAGCACATTGTGATCATAGCTTTAGAAGCGAGATATTTCGGGGTATTTTGATGGTTTAAGATGCTTTGGCAAAATTATTCAATCCAAGCAGGGCCCTTTTCGGCCCCCTCAGCACCACTCATCATTCGCGAGCCGCATTTTGACCTCGGCACGGGCAGGCGGGGCAGCAGGCATGCTTGTATGTTTGAGATAACGCGAGAACTGGATGGGATCCAATACCGCGGCAACGATTTCCAGTTCACTCTTGCAGAGGGGACATCGTGAAACATCGATGGCGAAGACCCGTTTTAAAAGCCTCCACCATAGCGATATTGTACAGCGCTTTTCTGAGTCCTCGGAATAGCGGCGCGATCGTAGGTTGGGGTTTTTTCTCTGAAGCTCGCTTTAGCTCATCATCGTCCTTTATAGGAAGGAAACCACCGTCATGCCCTTGAAGTGGTGGTCGCAGTGGTTTTTTTTACTGACCTCTATTTCGCTTTGGCAAAAAGCAAAGTTGCCAAAAGTGAAACAGGAAACGTGTCATCAACCAACAATCACTCACCCATCACAGAAACCTACCCCACCAGAATCATTTGTCATATTTGATATTATCAAATGAGGCCAAAAGATAAATATTTCAAAGATATCTTACTTTTTCAAGTGAGATGCGAGATAATAGAGGGCACTACTTAAAAGGAATCACAGCATGAAATACAGCGGAATTATTTGCCTCGGCCTCCTAACCTTTGACTGTAGCAAAAAGAATAAAGAATCGCCCGTAGAATCTGATCAGCAAAACGAATCCACTGTCCCTCTCAAAGCGATCTCGGCTCCAGCCGTTAATCCCCTCGTCAATTCGGTGACTCCGAGCGGCTTTAACAGCACGACGAATCTCTTGCAAACACAAGCAGACTGCGAGGCTACGACCCAAGCCAATACCAACGATCGACTTGCATGTACTGTAGCCAATACAGTTCGTGAAAGGTTTTTCACAGGTACAAGCGGAAGCACAATTCCTAAACTGTTGGAAGCAGTCGATGGCCGTATCAATGGCCAAATCTCGCGCGCTAACGGTGGCTATATCCCTTGCCTGGATTCTGAAAATACGGCAGGAGGAACCTATGAAGATAAAAATGAGACTCTCAGCTACCCTGCCTATAAAGAAGTCGATTTTACCAGTGCCTTCACCTTCGC
>JBGSRE010000116.1:0-9183 GCA_041737755.1 Oligoflexus sp. | reverse complement strand
CTATACAGTTAGTACGCCTTTATAACCGGGTTGCGTACCCACCCCGGACATGCTCCTTAAAACCCACTGCCACACCCGTCGAAACCAGTACACCCCCATAAAAATATACAGAAACAGGCCGCTGGTCATCCTAGACCGCCCTTGCGCTTAACTCAACCGAAATTCAGATCAACCGTGGCCCTAACCGAGCCCAAATCGGCCAGCAGAGGCTCATGAGCGATTGATAATCCGATCGCATTATGACACACTAGCGCGTCCTATCATCTTTATAGGGTGTCAAGATGAGTCGCATGATACATGTGTTTGTCCTCTCTCTCTTTGTCCAAACAGCTTGCCATAAAATTTCCAATCGGGTGGAGTCCAAAGTGTTGGACTGTGGCGAAGATTTTGTCGATCGTGGCGATCCCTGGTTTCGTGCCGAATCATCGTCGGGTGCTCTGCTGACAAGAGATGAATTCGAGCTCATCGAAACAACTCACGGCGCAAACAAATCGCTAGAAATCAGCAGCAAAGGCTGCTTTTCGCTCAAACCGAATTCGGAATGGGTGCTAAGGTCGATCAAACTTCGAGAATCAAAATTATTTAATTCCTCAGCTCTTCCGGCTGAGGATAGGCATCGGATTCGTCTTGAAACGAACAAGAATGATGATTCAGCGCTGATATGTCCTGCAGCAGCACTCAATGCAAGCGATCTCACCCTAGGGAAATTCGTTAAAATCAATGACATGAGTGTCACTCGCCTCCAGTTAAATTTTGCAGTTTATGATTCTTCAAACAACAAATTGATGGAAAATAATGGGCTAATCGAAAATCCATCGCTATCTTTGGCAGCTCCAAACCTAGCAGATGGTCTTTACCAGTTGAAATTCCAAGTCAAGGACCTGAGGCGCGATCAAAGCCGAGATCATGCGTGCGAAGTGGAGCTGGACAATACGGCCCCTGAAATTGACGTGGATCAAAGTCACATGACTTCGAGCTCCATGGAAAATCAGAGAATTTTTGTGATTCCACGCGAGGAACAATTGCGATTTGTTGCCAAAGCGGCGGAAAAAAATCTCATCAGGGTGGAATACTGTTTCATCCCTGGACAGGAAAATAAACCAGCTTCCTATCAGGATTGTGATCCGGCGAAAGTGAAAACTGCCGAAGTCGACGAACCTATTTCGCCTAGCAAAAACTCCGGAGTCTGGGAACTCCACTACAGCGGCATCGACATCGCCGGAAATCGATCGAACTGGAAGCATCTGGCACCCATAGTCTATGCCGACAGTGCGAGTATGCAGAAGATAGAGTTAGAGAGCCGCCCTGATATGATACAAACCGAAATCAGCAAAGTTACCGGAATTTTCGATGTTCTGCACAAGGCATTTGTTAACTATAAGAGCTGGAAAAATTTGGCGACCTCATTTGAGAGGAGCCAAAGCAGGAACGCGATCCTATCTTTGTTTTATGCGGCCCACATTGGGATGAATAACGACTCGCCGTTTATCAGTCTCAATGGACGGACGAATAATATGATCATGAGCGCTGATGGCAGACAAATGATTGTGGGCCTCTATAATGGGGAAATTCAAGTCATTGACATGGAGACCAAGAAGAAGACTGCATTGCTATCGGGGCACGGGACAGCAGCTTCTTCTTTTTCGCTGAGTGCTGACAACAAAATCTTAGTCTCGGGTAGTTTTGATCAGACGATTAAAGTTTGGGATTTAGAAGCCAAGGTTCTGCTCCACACGCTTCCCTGCTGCCAGGGGGAATTTCTCCGGGTTGCCATCTCTCCCGATAAAAAGTACATCGTCAGCACTTCATGGGACAAGATCCTCAAAATCTGGAACTTTGATGGAACGCTAAAAAAATCGATCTCACTCGATTCGAATCCTGATTTCCATCAGGATGTTATCCATGCCACGAAAATATCGCCAGATGGAAAGTATCTAGCGACAGGATCCTGGGATCGAACTGTGAAGCTATGGGATTTGGCAACAGGGGACTTCGTCAGAAAGATGCAAACAGATCATGGCGATGGTGTCAATGACATCGGATTTACCTACGACTCCACACAATTGATTTCAGCAGGGAAAGACGGCCAGGTCCTCGTTCACTCTGTAGCTGATGGCACCTTGAACAAACGACTCGCGACCCTTTCGGCATCAGTGACGTCGATTGATGTGGGAATCTCCAAAGTGATCACCGGCTCGTTGGATAGTGTGATACGAGTTTGGAACCTCGAAACCGCGCAACAGGTCGATGGTCCTTTTAAAGTCGAATATTTTGGAATGGGCGATGTCGTGATCAATAGTGCGGGCAGCATCTTTGCATCGACGGTCAATACTTCGATACTGAGGTTTTGGGGCACAACGGGTCAGAGTAATTTTGTTAATACCTGGTATGGTCACACCGCCAACAGTTCCATTCGTAGTCTGGCTCTGGATGCTAAGCATAACAGACTGTTTTCGGGCGGAACAGACGGCAAGTTGATGGCCTGGGATATGAAAACAGGTATCGGTTCAACTGTCGATCAGTCGGATACTATTTATGATATGAAAATGTCTCCTACCAAAGATTACCTTTATACCTCATCCAAAGATGGGCGCTTGCGTCGCTATGGAATCGAATCGCTTGCCGTTGAGGAAGCAGTTTTTGAAAAGACTGGAACCTGGTTGTTTTCTTTGGACTTCGACCCAATTAGCTCCAAAGTTTACATGGGCAGTTGGGATGGGTTGGTCATAGCTGAATCGGAAGAAAAGTCTTTTACGGATGCGAAAGTATCCACGGGCTGGTCGAAAGTGATTTTCGAACCAAAGGAAGCGAAGCTTCTCGTGCTTTCTCGAGACAAATTCCTCGGCCAATGGGATCCGAACTCCAAAACCATCGTGAAAAGACTTGGTTTCAGCGATGCACTGATTTCTGGAAAGATATCCGCTGATGGGAAAAGCCTTTTCGTCGGACTCTGGTGCGGGTTGGTGGAATCTATCGATTTGGCGAGTTTTTCAGGAAACTATCGTTTTGATGCGGAAGGAGGCATTGTTTGGGATCTATGGGAAGACCAAATGACGGGCTATCTGCTGACCGCAAGCAATGACGGCAAAGTTCGAATCTGGAATCCCCAAAATCGGCAGCTCGTCGGGGTGCCGCTAAAAATCGCCTCCAAAGCCGTTCGAACGCTAAGCTACTCGGACAAAGACGGAACTTTGATTACGGGAGACGATGATGGTTTGGTGAAAGCCTGGAACCTGCCGTTGACAACCGATATCGAACTTATGAAAAACTTGGTCTGCGCTCAGACGGCTGAAGTTCTTGAATCGCCGTGGTTTATTGGCAAGTATGGTGTCGAGCTCCAAGCTTTGTGTCGCGAAGATTAGGCTTTTGCTTTTATTTCAACATTGGGTAGCTAATGTGTTAGAATAACTGAGATGAGTCCTGTCAACATGGCTTTCAAGTTCGCATGGAGGGCTGTTTTGGAAATCCAGATCGACGCTCTACCGCGATTCGAGGCAGGAAGACAAAATTCGAGCCGAACGGGAGCCTCTTCTCCGATGCAGAAATGGGCCGATGATAACAGCGATGAACCTGCTCAGCATTTGGCCTTTTCCTGTCCCATCGATCATGCGGGATCTTCCGTCTATGTTCAGGGCTGGGCTCGTCCTCACAGCGAACAACCACCGGTCATCTTTGTTCACGATTTAGGCGAAAATGTCGAGCTCTATGCCGCGGCAGCGAGTCTATTCGTGCGCAATGGCTTTAATGTTTTCGGCTTTGATTTACGAGGCCACGGCCGATCCATGGCCCTGACTGGCGATGTGCTGCGATTTCAAGATCTGGTGAATGATCTTTTGCAGGTCGTCGCCTGGATTCGGCATAAATCGCAGCGTCGAATGCCTTTCCTGGTCGGACAGGGTGTCGGTGCTCTTATCCTCATGCATTTTCAAAAATCCTATCCGCAGTATGCCCAACGCTGCATGCTGCTGGCTCCCATCGTTCAGGAACAAACCGTGTTGCCTTTCTTCAGTCGCGTCTTAGTCAGTGGTATGGCTCAACTTTTTCCAGGGACGCGATTGCCTCGATCGCTATTGCCTTATTTTCTGCCCGTCAGTGATGAGGGAATGGAACGCGGTCTCACGTCAGCGCTGGTCATTACAGCTCGATTTGCCCAGGAGCTATTGCAATCGATTCGGAATGTTTCGGCGATCTTTAAAACGCTCAATAATTCTAATCTTATCATTTGCCCAATCGATGATTCGCTTTATAGCAGTGCTCGTTTGCATAAACTGATCGATCAGCATCCCAAAGCCACAGGTATTCAAGTGTGTGAAGTTAAGGGCATCAGCTCAAGAGCTTTGACCAGTGACCCAGATGAACTGGAAAGATTATTCCAAGTTCTGCTGCCTTGGATGCATACTCAATGTAGTCTCAAACCTACTCTATAAGTGACGGTGCCTATGGAAGAGCCCTCGCCTCTGGCCTTTTCTCTTGCGCGACTGAATCATTTTCGCCGGAATATCAATCTGGCTCTGAGCTGCGTTCGCGTTCTACGCGGGGGCGTATTGGCTCTTTGCACTTTCCTACTTTGGGCTTGGGTTAGTCCCGAAGCCTGGGGTCAACAGATCGCAATTTTTTTCGTCAGTCTCTGTATGTTTTTAGCGGTCGGCTGGCAGAAAGGTTTGCGGCCGAATTCTATGAAGGAATGGCTTCTTTCCTTAGAAATGGCTCATCCCCAGTCGAGCAAAAGTCCTTTCCAGCTCGCCAAAGATCAGAGCTTGGAACCGGCATGGGATGAGCTGATTCAAAAGGAATTGCAAAGACATCGGCAAGAGGGCTGGCAATTGCTTATTTCCAAAGGCTCTTCCCTTCTGCTGCCTTTGGTTTGCCTCGTCATTCTCAGTCAGACGGCCGGCCAGGCTTGGGAAAGTGCCTTACATTCCCTGCAAAGAGCAGCTTTGAGTCTGACCTATGGGGCTCGTCTGCGAGTCGTAGAAGGTTTTCCTGAGGAAGATCCTGGCCTCATAAAGCTGAGTCGAAAAACTTTGGAACTGACCGTGCTTGAACAGAATCTCATTGAAGTAGTGGTGACAGCTCCTCCTGAGTCGGCGCCGATGCTTCAGCTGAAAGATGCCAATGGCAAAAGTCTGCAGACCTTCCGACTGGTGAAAGCAGCCGGTCCCGAAGGCAATGAGACGATCGGACGCTTCGTGGTGACTTTCGCCGTGCAGGAAGAGGCTCAACTATTTTTGAGCACTCTCTCGACAGGAGTTCCCACGGCCGTGATTCGGGTGAAGCGATTGCCAGTGCCGCAGGTGACTTTAAGCAGTATTGCCGATCCAGACAATCCCTGGCCGGATGATAAGCCACTGCCTTTGGAAATCGATGTTAAGGCGGAACATCCCCTGCAATCGGTCCAGTTGATCATTAAAAGTGGGGAACGGACCAGCAAGGAACTGGTCAGTGAAGTTCTGGCTCAGGACAAATTAGAGCTTCAAACGAGTTATAGTCTTCCCCTCGAATCCTATATGGAAAAAGATCTGCAAGAGATCGAAATCGTCGCAGAAGCCACCGATAGAGCTTTGAATGGACCTCTGGTCGGACGCAGCAAGCCTTTGGTCATCATGGTGGCGTCGGCCTATGGTCGTTATCAGGCAACTTTGCGGACTTTGCAAGAGATCAAGCAGGAACTGGATCGCGGCCTCCAGGGTCAGGATGCCTTTAATCCTAAACAGCTGCGGGAGCTGGGCAATAAGGTTGGTAAGCAGGCCGATGATTCGCCCTATTTCGATGGTCTGGATCGGCATCAAATTAGGCTGTTTCAGCAATCGTTCGAAATGCTTGCGAAAAAAACGGATATGGAAATGATGGTCCAAGTGAGCGAGGATTTGAACCGCTTCCTTTTCGAACATGAATCATTAGATGACCGGGAACGGGATAGAGATTTCTTTGTAGCAGCACGCACCCTCAGTCGACTCCTTGAGCAAAAGCCAGACGAAAGAAAAGTATCGGTCGATAAAGTTGTGACTCGCATGCAGAATTTTCTAGAAGAGCGGCACCGTCGTTGGGAGCTTCGCCTGCAGAATCTGGATCCCAAGCATCATCCACAGGAATGGCAACAGGTTCAAAAAAAGCCCTTTGCTCAAGCGATTGAACAGATCCAGAACTTGGATAAGAACAAGCCGCCTCAGACGGATGATGCTCTGCAAAAACTATCGCAAACGGTAGAATCTTACCGGCAGTGGATTGAAGCCTTGGAAGGCAAAGAGGATATCGCGCGATCCGAGCAGGAAAAGCAGCGCCAGCAAGGTCTGGCCAATGCCCAAAACCAGCTGAGAGACTTGCAAAAGAGGCAGGGTCAAGTGTCTTCAAAGCTGGATAAGGCTGGTGAAAGAGAGAAGCAGGATCTGCAGGATGCATGGGCTTCGGTGCGAATGGATCAAAACTCTAATATCAAGGGAACGCGCGAGCTCGAATCGCAGCTGCGATCGCTATCCCCAACAGCTGGTGAGCGAATGAAAGCAGCCACCGAAGCCATGGAGGCCACGGTCAGTACAGGCAACCAGGGCGAATTCGGAGATGCGGAAACAGCTTCCGATATGGCTGGGCGGCTCCTGCAGCAGGCCGAGAGTGCGGCCCGTCAATCCCAGCGTGATTCCGGGAAACGAGGTCGCCGTCGCCGCGTGACGAGCGATCAATACTATGGTAATCAAGTGGCCGGTGGCGATGTCGATCTGCGGCGCGACTACCAGGTAAATCGGCGTTATCGAGAGGATGTGCTGGACGATGTTCGGCAGTTGAAAAAGCGTGAGTCATCCGATGAATCCGATACACTTTTGGAAGACTATCTACGCAAGGTGATTCGTTGACCGTTTCGAATTCGGCAGCTTTGGAAAAACGATTAAAGCGAAGCATCTATGCTCAGCCGCAGCAGCTGCGGATTGTCCCTGCGCCTGGCTGGAAGGATACCTGTGCGGCTGAGTTGCAGGGTATTTTAAACTCTCTGACTCAAAGCGGAAAATTTGCTGCGGAATGGATGGACGATCCCGAAGGTTTAGCCCTGAGGAATCTGGATTTTCGACAGATGATTGAGATTCCCTGTCGACTGCTCACAGCCCAGGCTTGTATGTGGAAGATTTTGGATCGCCACGTGGGCAGCTTTGGCGAACTTGTGGATGCTCTTCGTGCCTTGGAACTCGAGCTCTATCTGCCAGCGCAGGCAGCCTTGGAATTGAAAGTTCAGTCTTTTCAGAGCCATCTTTATCACGAAGGTAAGCTCCACGAAATTATCAGCAATGAATGGAGCTCGCAGGGTTTTTTGGTTAAAGACCAAGCCCCACTGCACATGCTTGCGGAACAGCGCGGCAATCGCTTTTGTCTCTATTTAAGCCTTGGACCCTATCCCTTGCATCATCGCCATTACAAAGCGGAAGCTCGACACGGAGCGCCTCTGCAGGAGTGCCTCGCGGCCTCAGCGATCCGCTGGTTTATGCATTTGCCTGATCAAAAAGATTGGCAGCCAGATCAGATCGTGGTCCCATTCGCGGGCAGTGGCACTCTGCTTTTTGAAACTTGGCTGTATTTTGGCCAGATTCCTGCTGATCTCTGGCGGCCTCAGGATTTTCTAGAACTGCTCCCAGCGACACCTTTAGCTACTTTGCAATCCATTCGAAAAAGACTGAGAGAGCGAATGGAACCGAGCCTGTCGCCAGGACTCTTAATCGAAAAAGATCCTGAGATTGCCCAGCATATCATGGCTCATATTGAGAGTTTTACAAAACCTTTGAGCGAAGTGAAGACCGACGCAATCTCGATCTGTGGCGATTTCTTCAGCTTCGATTGGCTTCATGCACCCAGGATTTTTGCACCGCTCAATCCGCCCTATGGCCTGCGACTCTCGCAGGAAGGCAAAAATAGCCCAGCAGAATTCTACAGTCAGTTGGGATCCCAGCTGAAAAAAAGCCCGAAACCTGGCTGCGAGCTGCGAGGATTTATATTAACCCCGGACGAGGAATCGCTGCAGGCGCTTCGAAGGCAATTGGGGGCAGCAGCTATCCTTGCCGTTCAAAGCTTTTCCCAAGGTGGGCAACATATACGCTGCGTGGCTTACCGGGTACGCGGGTGATGGTTTTTATTCCCTCGTGTTACAATGGGAGCAAGCCTTAACCATTTCGGTTCATCCGAGGAGATCCCACATGGTCGATAAGAAGCCAGCAAAAAGCGGAAACTCAGCGAAGAAAGTGAAAAAACCCTATCGCCTAATCAAAAAGAAATCTGGTCGCTATGCGATCGTGAAGATGGGAAAATATATTCATGGCGCTGACAAAGTGAAGATTCTCGTCGAAGAGGGTCTGATCAAGCTGCCAAAGCCAAAGGCTAAAGCAGCTCCCGAAGCCGAAGCTTAATACTCAGTGTCAGGAGGAGCGGTCCGCTCCTCGTGCCAATCCTGGGCCTAACTCACCTGACGTTTCTGGTCACGATCGATTGTTATCGTCCCATCCCCTTCCAGGCGCTGCAATTCGTTGAGTACTTCCCTTTGTGCCTTCAAAACATCACTCTTTTTCTGTGCTCCCAAAGCTTCGATGTCATCGGCCATCATTTTTGCGGATCGTTCGGACATATTTTTAAAAAAGAGAGTTTTGATTTTGTCCGTTGCTCCACGCAATGCCAAGGTTAGAGTTCCGCGGGGAACTTTCTTGGTGAGTTCCTGCAAAGCCCTAGTATCCAACAGAACCAGATCGTCAAAGGTGAACATATTCTGGCGAATATCTTCGGACAGGTCTGGATTGCGTTCCTCGATTTTTTCCAGAAGGCGAAGACCCTCCTTGTCCAAGTGATTCAGAATATCAGCCACCTTTTTGGATCCACCCAGTTTTCTCTGGTGCAGGGAACCCATTCTTTCGATCTCTTTCAGCAGATGCTGGTCCACTTCCGCAACCACTTCCGGATCGATCGGTTGCAAGTTCGAAAGACGCAGCATTATTTCGGTACGCAGCGATTCGTGGAGCTGCATGAGAATCGCACTGGCCTTATCTGCTGTTGCATGAGCCAGAACCATGGCTATTGTTTGTGGGTGTTCGAGGGCCAGAATGCGGCTGATCGTATTGGTATCGGCGATCTCAAGGGCTCGCATCTTATGCGGACCGCGGCCTAATTGCTGCGAAATTTGCTGGCCTTTTTCCCCCTTAAAAGCCAGTTGAATGG
>JBGSRE010000452.1:0-7192 GCA_041737755.1 Oligoflexus sp. | reverse complement strand
TCTCGGCTTGTTTACGCGCTGCTTCCGAGCCTCTTAGTGGCCTGGATTCGACTAGAGGGCTATCAGGAGTGAGGGGTGTATAAAACTGTTCTTGAGAAGGCTTCTGTTGGAACGATCGCCTCGTGGCAATAGCCTCCACCTGAGCTCCATCGCCAACTCGAATCGCATCCGTGTAGGAAAGTGCCGTTATCTGAGCAATCGAGCTGGATGATTTGCTTTCAATCACTTTGGCTTTACCCAGCAATTTTTGATCAAAATTCAACCAAGAACCATCGGCAGGGTGCTGGGTGCGAATGCTGGTTTGATAGAATTTGAGTTCATCGCCTTCAAAAATATTCTGCTCGCTGCCACTGGAAAGAGTCAAATAGCGGCCCTGGATAGAAGTCACATACACATCAACTGGAAATCGATTGAGCATGCGAAAGATAAGATTTTGCAGCCTTTGATCGACCTCAGTATCGGTAGCGGAAAGAAGCCAGGCAAACGGCATGCGCTCGGTTTCTGTGAGATAGTTCCGCATACTAGGATGCAAGAGGCGAACCGTCCAAAGCAGTGTATCACCTTGGCCACTGACGGTGAGATTGATCAGCCCATCGACTTCATACTCTTCGGCTAGCTGCCGACGTCCTTCCGCTGTCGACCAAAGATCGGCCGTCAGCACATCATTGGCAAAAACAAATCGCTTCGAGGCCCGGACAATTCTCGAGAAATTGGCTTCGATTTGTTTTTTATTCTGATTGAAGCGGGGAGATTCCGGAAACTGGCCTTGCCAATAAACGGGCGTGATCGCAACTTGCCGCACATTAGGCAGGCGCGTGCCATTGTTGGAGTCAACCGCAAAAAGCGATTGTTCCATAAACGGCGAGGCTGATGCTGAGATAAGGCTCAGCATCAGAATCCACTTCGGAAGCCTAGATTTTTTCCACGTTGTGGCTAGAACCGTCATAAGAAACCCGCCGTTTGACGTCTTCGATGATGGTCTCGATATGCACAGGACGCTGCCAGACTTTGAAGAGATTGCGCAAGCATTCGGTGGTGAATTCATGCTTGAGATCCGTACCTTCATGCATGTGCTCGAGCAGTAGTTCATTGCGATTCTTGAAATTCCCATCCTTCACCAAAATGATGGGTTGGCCAAAATTTGTCAGCTGGCCGAGCAAGGCATGTTTGATCTCACCGAATTTACGATTGGAGATAACATAGCGATTGTTGCGTCGGTCATAGTCATAGAGGAAGAGTTTATGCTCGTGGCAGAAATCCTCATCTAGGAAAGCATCGATAAAGGTAATGTCGTTATGGATGCGGCGGACTTCAAAAAGCTTTTTGTCGCCTAATCCCAGCTTCATGTCCCATTCTGATCGCTTTTTTGGATCATCACAGTTTACATAATCAATTCCAAACTGGCCACGATCCCAACGTCTCTTGATATGACGCAAGAGCTCCAGTCCGAGTTTATAAGGATTGAGCTGACCTGGAGCGGCGGCGACGACACCAGAATGCTGATCACAGTAATCGACAATCTCTGAATCCAGGAGAGGATGCAGTTCCGTCATCATACGACTGTGCCAGTAGGTGGCCCAGCCCTCATTCAGGATTTTGGTCTGACCCTGGGGGGCGAAATAATAGGACTCATCGCGAATAATACCCAGGATGCGTCTTTGCCAGGAATTGAGGGGGCCGTAGTCCATCAAGAACTTCAGGACATCCTTTTCAGGATTCTCGGGAAAATTCTTTTTCCGCTTTTGCTTTTCTTCCTGCTTGGCCTTTTGCCCCTCCAGAAATTCATTGGGGTTGATGTAGCTATCCATGTACTTCTTGGCTTGAAGCTTATGGACCGGATCCCCCCGATAGTGTTCTTCATCATCATAGGTTTCGGCTGGTTTGCGAACCGGCTGATTGAAAGGAGCGTAGATGTCGATCAGATTTTCCAAGGAAAGGCAGCAATCGACAAAATCTTCGACCTCATCATGGCCTACATCCTCGATGAAACGCCTTATCACGGAGGCATGGTTGGCCATTTGATCGAGCATTTTGCGATTGGTTTTGGTGAACCAGTAGTTGTTTTTGAAGAAATCACAGTGACCATAAACATGAGCAATCACAGTTTTCTGGGATACCATGTTATTGGCCCGCAAAAGATAGGCGTAACAGGGATCGTTATTGATGACCATTTCGTAGATCACTGAGAGACCGTAGGTATAACTCTTGGAGAGGCGCTCATAATCCATGCCGAAGCGCCAGTGCGGATATCGGGTGGGAAATCCGCCATAGGCGGCAATTTCATTGAGCTGCTTATAATCGACCAATTCGAAAATCGTTTCAAAAAAATCCAGACCGGCGCGGCGGGAAGCCTCGCCGATGGAATTTGCCAAATCACGAAGTTCGGGGGTCAGTTGGGTATTATAGACCATGCTTACCTCCCTTTACCGAGAAAGCTCTTCAGAGCGTCCATAATCGCATCCCGATCCTTAATCTGGCAGGTGGTGATGCCTTCATTCACTTCACCAAAATGCTTGTGCAGATCGCGAAGGAACTGCCCCGAACCGTAACGGGATTCCACCTGGCCATAGCAGAACATGTTGGATACTGGCAAAAGGCTAGTTTCAAGAATCTTCATACAATCGGCAGTATCATTACCCGACCAGTTATCACCGTCTGAGAAATGAAAGAGATAGATATTCCATTCTGCTGGATTGAAGTTTTCCTCGACCATTTTCATCGCTAATTTATAGGCCGAACTTATTAGCGTTCCACCTGATTCCTTAGTCTTGTAAAAAGTATCGGAATCCACTTCCCGTGCCGTGGCATCGTGGATAATAAAGCGACGTTCCAGGCCGTTGTACTGTGTACTGAGCCAGGTATCGAGCCAGAAAGCCGTCAATCGGACGATTTCTTTCTGTTCGTCACCCATGGAGCCTGACACATCCATCATATAGATGATGACTGCATTCGCGACTTTTTCATGGGTGATGCGATAGGAGCGAAAACGCTTGTCTTCTTTGATAGGAATAATGACAGGATTATCGGGATCGTAGTCACCGCTGGAAATACTGCGGCGCAGGGCCTCTTTAAATGTCCTTTTGAAGTGACGCAAGGATTCGGGACCCTTTTTCAGGATGCCCGAATACTTGTACTTCTTGTCTTCGATATTTTCTTTACCCTTGCTTTGAATATTGGGCAGAGCCAATTCTTCACCAAGGATTTGGGCCAGTTCTTCGAGAGTGACATCGACTTCGAGGCTATGTTGGCCTTCGCCTTCCCCGGCTTGACCTTGGCCCGGCTGAGGTTGGCCCTGACCAACCGTATCCCCAACTTCGCCTTCGCCTTGACCAACACCACCCTTTTCCCGATTGCCGAAGCTGAAATGAGGGATGTCGATGCGAGGGAGAGGGATGGTGATTCGTTTGTTGCCTTGACGCCCAACCAAATCACCACTCGAAATGAAGCGACGCAGCTCTTTTTTAATTTTGCCGCGAACGATCTTTCTGAATCGGTTCAGATCCGATTCCATTTTCATGGCCAAAAATCACCCCCCATCCCTACGCCTGGATTTTTTGCCGCTTCAGCTCGACCTTATTTCTTATCCTTTTTCACGACATCGCCGCGTGCGAACACACTTGCTACGAAGCCAAGCGCATCATTCGCGCAAATCTCGCAGTAGCCGTAGTTCTTAATCAAGCGGTTTTTCACCACATCGATCTTGGCCTGAGCTTCTTTATCAACGACATTGGATACGAGGCTGGTCAGCTTGATCGTATCTTTTTGGTCTTCAAAGAGTTTCAATTCCAGAGCTTTATGGAGCCGTTCATTGGTTCGGAAATCGAAGGCTCGACCTTCCAGTGCCAAGGCGCCGATGTAATTCATGATTTCGCGACGGAAGTCATCCTTGCGAGATTCAGGAATATCTATCTTTTCCTCGATCGAACGCATCAGGCGTTCATCGGGCTCTTCAGCCTCACCCGTGTAAGGGTTTTTGACCTTTTCCTTCTGGGTGAAGGCTTTGACATTGTCGATATAATTGCCGCAAAGCTTATCGATCGCACTTTCATCCGCCGAGATTGCTCTCTGGACTTCATGCTTGACGATATCTTCATACTCCATCTTCACCAGTGCCAGCAACTCGCGGTAGCGTTTGCGAGTTTCTTCGTCCTTGATGAGCGAGTGATTCTTCAGTCCCGATTCCAACTCGTTCAGGATGATGAATGGATTCAAGCAGCCAGTGCCTTTGTCAACAACCAGCGCATTGGAAATCTTGTCCTGGATGTAGCGAGGGCTGATGCCGTCCATACCTTCCCGGGTTGTTTCTTTCCGCAGCTCTTTGACATTGTCCTCGGTAAAGCCAGGGATGGACTTGCCATTGTAGAGCTTGAGCTTTTGCATTATCGTCAGGTTGGCTTTTTTAGGCTCTTCCAGACGAGTCAGGATTGACCACATGGAGGCCATTTCTAAGGTGTGCGGGGCAATGTGAATATGCGGCACAGTCTTAGCATTGAAATCCTTGCGGTAGATCTCTACTTCACGATTCAACCGAGTGATGTAAGGAACGTCGATTTTAACAGTACGATCGCGCAGAGCTTCCATGAACTCGTTGCTCTGCAGTTTGCGATATTCGGGTTCATTGGTATGACCAATAATCACTTCATCGATATCGCACTGCGCAAATTTCTTTGGCTTGATCTTATGTTCCTGACTTGCTGTCAGAAGATCATAGAGGAAAGCCACATCGAGTTTAAGTACTTCTACGAATTCCATAATGCCACGGTTGGCAACGTTGAATTCACCATCAAAGTTGAATGCTCTTGGATCTGAATCCGAGCCGTACTGAGCAATTTTTCGATAGTTGATGTCGCCAGTGAGTTCGGTGGAATCCTGATTTTTTTCATCTTTCGGCTGGAACGTGCCAATCCCGATCCGGTCCTGCTCGGACAGAATCATCCGTTTGACCCGGATGTGTTTGCTCGTCACCTTTTCCCAGTCACCGCGGTAATGTTCCATCAGCTTGTTGTATACATAGCGACAGGCTGGATCGAGCTCGCCTTCGATATGCAACGCTTCTGATCGGTCCCGATTTTTGTTGAGGATATCCAGAACTGCCCTGCGTCGATCACTGGGGATCAAATGCAGGGGTTCCTCGTGCATGGGGCACGGCATGGTATCTTCCATACCCAGCACATCACCGAGGCCAATCCAATCATAAGTATAAAGAGCGCCGGCATCCGTTTTGGAATACTCCTGCAAGCCCTTTTTCAATAGACGAGCTATCGTTGATTTGGCCGAGCCGACGGGACCATGAAGGAGGATCACTCGTTTTTCGGGGCCGTACCTCTGGGCGCCAGCTTTGAAAACATTGACTAACTTGTTTAAATGAATATCGAGTCCGAACACGGCATCTCGACCGTTTTCGAAAGGATCATCAAAAAACTTCCAGTGATAGAGTTCCTTCTTATACTCCGTATAGGTTTCAAACCCATAGTCACTGATCATGTCGTAGACGCGCTGAAACGCAGTCCGCGCGACGGCCGGGCGCTCGATCACCATGTTCAAGTACTCTTTGAGGTTGCCCGTCCAATGCATTTGCTTGTACTGATCATGAAACTCATGTTCTGTGATGGCGCTGATGATCTTGCTTGCATCCATGCTAGCCCCTCGCTGGTAGTGAACGATGTCGCTGCCGTAATCATAGGTCCTGATAGATGACGGAATCATAAACCGGAGCATCTGGCAACTTTTTGAAGAGCTCTTTTCGAAGCCCTCTGTTTAGCTGCTGGGTGTCCGATCCTGGTCCGCTATCCATCTAATTTGTGCTGCTATTTGAGTGGGTGTCTCGTCTTCATATGAATAGAATATCGGGGAAAATAGGGTAAGTCAAAAAATGATTTGGAAGAATGCTGTCTTGCATACACGCAGGGGGGTATGTATCGGCTATCTTCTGCATGAAGGACTGGCGCGGATAAAGCAAGTCTTGGCTTTAAAAAAGTCTAACACGAAATCTTGGTGCTTTGCTAAAGAAGAGCAAGAAATTTATGTAAAACGGCATCCTAGAGGGATGCCGTCTGAAGTTCCGCAGACAAAGTTCGTTCAATTGCTGACGTTGCCTGGACTCTTGTACTGCTGTCCGAGATATTCGTTGATGAAAGGGTCGATGGCGCCGTCGAGGACTTCATCCGGGCTGAAGGACTCGTGATCGGTGCGATGATCTTTCACCAATTTATAGGGATGCAAGACATACGAGCGAATCTGGCTGCCGAAAGATACATCGCTCTTATTGCCTTCGACCACAGCCTGAGCTGCCTTGCGTGCTTCCAGTTCACGTTCGTAGAGTCTGGACTTCAAAACCTTCATGGCCTGATCGCGGTTTTGATGCTGGGATCTCTGAGACTGGCAGGCGACGACGATACCAGATGGCATGTGCGTGATGCGGACAGCAGAATCAGTCCTGTTCACGTGCTGACCGCCGGCACCTGATGCGCGGTAGGTATCGATCTTTAAATCGGAATCAATGATTTGGATATCGATCTCATCATCGACGATAGGTGAAACATAGACGGATGCAAAAGAAGTATGACGTCTTGCATTGGAGTCGTAAGGACTGATGCGAACCAGACGGTGCACACCGGATTCTGCCTTCAACAAACCGAAAGCATAGACACCGCGAACTTCAATCGTTGCACTCTTGATTCCCGCTTCTTCCCCGTCCTGCACATCTAGAATCTCGGCTTCCCAGCCTTTTCGTTCGGCATAGCGGAGATACATACGGAAGAGCATGGACGCCCAATCGCAGGACTCTGTTCCGCCAGCGCCGGAATTGATCGTCAAAATAGCATCATTGCCATCGACTTCTCCCCCCAGAAGGCTTTGAATTTCGAGGGCCTGCAGCTCCTTTTCCAGTGACTCGAGAAGTCTTACAGATTCCTCGATATACTCTTCGCCCCCCTCGTCGGCCAATTCCAGTGCGGCTTTCAAATCTTCTTTGGTCGCTGTCAGGAGCTTGGCCCGATTGACGGCCAGTTCCAGAGCGCGCTTTTTCTTGAGGATGGGTGCGGAAACTTTTGGATTGGACCAAAAATCAGGGCGGGCTTCAATCTCAGCTTCTATATCTTGAAGCTGCATTTGCTTGCTGGAGACGTCAAAGAAACCTCCATACTCTATCATACTTTACAGAGGCTTCTTTGGCGCGGGAGTGAATGACGTC
>JBGSRE010000020.1:0-23667 GCA_041737755.1 Oligoflexus sp. | reverse complement strand
CTTACTCTTGCCTGTCGATGCTGAACTGATCGTAGCTGTGTCCCAAATTTCCTGCCAACTCATAGTCGCTTTGATGATTTATGTCACGATTCGCCAGCAACTCGATAAGTCACTGGCTTCGTTTTTGGGCGGATGGTTCGGCCTCATTGCTATCCAAGCCTGGACTCTTGTCAATGGTCTCTTGTCAGAAGATCCTCTTGGTCTGCCTGCCCAGTTGATTGGATCCTTCGTGCTCAGCTGTGCGGCCAGCTTTCGTTTGGGGTGGTTGCTGCATGAAGAGCGACAGAGCGAGATTCAATCCCTGCGTAATGAGCTACAAAATAGCAAAGATGAATTGGCGAGCCGGAGTGAAGAACACGTTGCATCGCTCGTCACAATGGAGACTTTGCAAAAGGAGTTTCAGCAAGTTTCCACCGAGCTTTCGCGCAGTCAGGCCGAATTGATTCAACAAGCCAAGACCTACAGTTTGGGGCATTCCTCGCTGCAAATCAATCAGCAGATGCAAGGTATTCTGACAGGTGGAATGAATCGCCTGCGACGACTTATCCTAGGTTTAGAAGAGAATGGCCACACGGATTCCGCTGCCTGGAAGCAATTGCAGATCATTCTGCAGAACATGGAGCAGGCGAGCCAACTGACGAGTTCTCTGCAGAAATTTGGCGGTAGTCGGAAAGCGGGTGGGGATCAACTCCTCAACGTTAAAACATGGCTCGATGAAGTTATCAAGCTTTGTGAACAGAAGATGTTAAAGTCGGAGATATTTTTGGAAATAAAGGATGAAGCCAGTGATCTGTGGGTCAAGGGCAAGGTCACCGACCTCATGCATGCCTTAGTCATTCTGCTAAATAATGCCTGTGAGGCGCTGGAATACAGTGAAGTCAAACGCATTAGCATTGAATTAGATCGCTTTATTCAAGGCGAGAAAAACTGGCTCAAAATAATTATTACTGACAGCGGCCAAGGTGTCCCGACCAATATTCGTGGCCGTATCTTTCAACCCTTTTTCTCGACCAAACATCTTGGGCAGGGCAGTGGGTTGGGCTTGTCGATTGCCTCGCGCATTTTTGGCGATCATGGCGGCAGTATTCAGCTGGATCCTGAAGCACTGGCGACCACCTTTATCATCGTTCTGCCCCTGCAGGAGCAGACGATTCATAATCAGCCTTTGCCCATGAAAGACACAGTCCATCTTAGAGGGCAAACAAAGTAGTCATTTGCGGGCTTTGAACTCAGAGAATTTCCTTTCCCTTTCGGTCTGCCTGCTAGGCATCCATAATCAACAATTTCTCACGACTTGCTAGCCTTCTCTTGAAGCGCTGCTGATCAGGCTTTTAGGAGACGGCAGAGGATGTAGGAGGAGTCATCTTCGGGCGTGGCGGGATTGCGATTCATGCGTTCCTCGATATGCTGATGAATGACATCGATCTGCAGATTCGGGACGATTTCCGCGGCGATAGCTTTCAGATGATTCCGTTGGCCAGTCTTGGCCTGCTCCAAAAGACCATCGGTAAACAGAAAAAGAGTATCGCCCGGTTGGCTCTGCCAGGAGTCGACTCCAAACCGCGCTTGATCGGTAATCCCAAGGGGCGAGCCGCCCTTCAAAAGAAAGTGCTGACCGGCAAGGCCACTGACGAGAATAGGTGTGTGACCAGCATTGATATAGTCAATACGAAAGCTTTTCAGGTCCACACAGAGCAGAGCAATGGTCGCCATCAGGCCGGTTTTCTCAGCTGTTGCTCGCACGACATGGTCGAGACGTTCCATCATTCTGGCCAGAATCTCATCCCCTGACAAGGCTTGCAAGGGTTGAGCAGCAGCGAGTCCATAGAACGCACCATGCAAAGCACCGATGAGCAGTGCCGATGGTAAGCCATGCCCACTAACGTCCGAGATAGCCAGAAACAATCGCTGACTTTCGCTTTCATAGTGATAGCCCAGCCAATCTCCACCAATTCGGGCGCTCATTTGGTGGGAGCTGCGGATTTCGAATTGAGAGTGAACGCTGCCAGGACGAATGAAAGCTTCTTGAACGACATGTGCATCATCCATCGCATGCTCGAGTTTTTCTCGAGCACGATGCTCGATTTTTTGTTCTTTCTGTTCGCGACGAAATTGATCGCCAACTGCTGCACCGAGTAGAATTGCTTGCACGGCCGCGCCCACGAGCGGCAATTCAAAGCGAATGGCTTGCTGCCAAAAAGGGTTTGCAGGTGTCCATAGGTTAGAATCCTGAGCAAAGCTAACAAGATTGGCCACCACCACCGGCAGCCAGGCTATGGAAAAGTACCGAGCCGGACCATGGCCGCGGAACCATACGTAAAGCCCGAGGCCATAGTAGAAGAGCAGGAGAATAACCGAGCAGATGGTACTGGTTTTCGTCAGCAAAGGATTGAAATCAAAGCTGGCCCAGCCGACAAACACCAGACAACGGAGGGGAATGAAGCGAATCCAAGCATCGATACCGGGTGCATACTGTTTGGTTTGAAGCGTGTCGCGAATAAATATGACACCAAAGAGATTGGCCAGTTCAGCCGCGAAAATCGTGGATCGTTCCGACCACCAGGGAGATTGCGGCCAAAGATAGAGCGAAAGCAATTGATTGTTCGAGAACTGGAACAGGATATGAAAGCTGAGCAGCACGCAGCTATAGTAAAGGAAATTTAAATATCGAGTTCGCAAGAAAAGATAGAGGGTCAGGACATAGGTGAAGAGCATGACGCCTGCATAGCTACCAAGAAAAAAGCCTTGACGCTTTTCCTTGAGATCCAAACTCAAGCTCGTATGCAGATGGGGATTGAAATTAATCGTATAGTTGGATGCGAGCCTTATATACCAGATGTTTTGGCTCATGGGACCCAAATCGAAGCGATAGACTGGCGAGCGATGATGATCATCAGCAAGGCGGGGGAAGCTCAATCCGGATTGATGAATGGGGTGCTCTTCGCCTGTCTTATAGATCGACCAGGAACTCAGCAGTGCGGCGTCAAACTCCAGCCAACGCTGGACCTTGGTGGGTTCGAGATGATCCAGTTGCAGTCGCAACCACAAAACGCCTTGGCTATAGCCAAAGTTCATGGAATGTTCGGGTAAAGCCTGAAAATCCTGTTGAGCCGCTTCCGGCCAGGGAGTTGCCGCACCCTTATCAAACCAAAACTGAATATCTTCACTGGACAGAGGAATTTCTTGGGCCCCTTCTTTGGCAAAAGCGGCCACCGAAAAGCTTAAAACGCTCCAGAAGAAGAGTGTTAAAAGGTAAATTTTGCCAAGGTTCCAAGGCTTCATTTCAACTCCTGTTGGACCTCCCAAGTATCGGATCTTTTTAGGATCTCTTAAATTTTAAGGGCTTTGCTTTGACGGCCCAAGGCCAAGCCTCCTGGAGCCTGGGTAGGTGGCAGATCCTAAGAACTGGTTTAAAGATTTGGCTTATGCGGCAGATTTTTGCTCGTCCTGAATAATTCGATACAAGGTGAGCTCATGGGCTACTCCTTTCAAACGGAAGTTTCCTGCTGATTCCCAGCTCCCATCTTTGAGGTAGTCGCGGATTTCGCTGCTCACCAAAATTTCACCAGGGTTGGCTTGCGACTCGATTCGCGCAGCCACGTTTACGGTTTGGCCAATGGCTGTATAATCGGACCGCCGCTTGCCTCCAAAGCTGCCAACAACAGCGGGTCCATGATGAATGCCAACCCGCATCTGGAAGCTATGCTTTTCTTGTTCAATCCACTCTTTATTGAGCTGATCGAGAGCCCTCTGCATGCGAATCGCGCAGCGATGGGCTTTGCTTATTTGCTCTTGAGGATCCAAACGAGTCGGTGCCCCGAAGAAAATAAGGATCGCATCGCCGATAAATTTGTCGATCGTGCCACCCTCTTCGAAGATAATGTCAGTCATGCTAACCAGGAATTTATTGAGTATCCGAGCCATTTTCGTCGGACCGAGCTGCTCCGTGTTGCTGGTAAAGTTACAAAGGTCAGCAAAGATTACGGTTATGGATTGTAGCTTGGCTGCATCATCAAAGATGGCCTTGCCGGCGACCAAGTCCTTGACCAAATCTGGTGGCAGAAATCGCTGCAGCACGTTCTGGCTAATGAACTGGTTGAGCTCGACCAGTTGCCTTTCGCGTTGCTTGAGTTCCAAGAGGTTTTCGATAATGGATAGGACTTCAATTTTATCAAAAGGCTTACTCAGGTAGCTGCTAGCCCCCACCTTGAGACCCATGCTACGGCTTTGATCGTCAGATTTTGCAGTCAAAAGAATAGTCGGTATGCTCGCCAGCTTCGGTTCTCTATGAAGCTCTTGGATAAAATCAGGTCCAGTCATCACTGGCATCATCCAATCGGTAATAATCAAATCAATAGGACTGCTGCTCTGCTGTAAAAATTCCAGCGCTGTGCGTCCATTGCTAGCGTGAAAGACTCGATAGCCAGCGTCATGGAGGATGTCTTGTAAGATGATGCGCATATCCCGAACATCGTCAACAACCAAAATCGAAGATTGCAGCCCGGAACTTACTTCTGGCAATATTTCTTGGATGTCTTCAGAGTCCTTTGGCTCGGTAAAGTCTACAAGCTGCCATTCGCGATTGATGATTTCAACATTGGTGACAGTTGCCAGCTTAGGTTCTAAGACGCTGCTGTGGATATAATTTTCGATAACTTGCAGTTCCTTGGCAAAATCCATGGGTTTATAAATGATGTACTGAGCCTGCCCTTCATGAATACCGGCCGACAGGACTTCGGTTGATGTTTGTCCGGTAAACAGGATGCGCACTGTGTCCGGACTGGTATGGGCAGCAAATGATAGGATATCTGTGCCATTGATACCATCTGCGAGCAGAGCATCACAGACTAAAACTTTGATTCGATAGGCCTGACTCAGCTTTTTATACTCATCAAAGGTCTGAATAATCTCGTAACGTTCGATCAGAGTATGCACGCCCAAGGCTGTGGCAAATTGATTGCGCATAAAGGCTTCATCTTCAACATAGACGAGGTCAAGTATCGGCATTTGACTCTGGTCGGTATTTGGCGTGAAGCGGCATAAGGCTTCCTTCATGAACGTTTCGTCAACTGGCAGTTGATGAATAGCTTGAATGCCTTTCGTGCTCATGCTTCTACTGCTTCCCTGAGCAAGAGGGTCGACTAAAAGCACGCGCCAGCAATTTGGTCGTGACGATTCACAGATGTCCATGAGACTACCAAGTTGATCACTGAGATTTGAGGCGATCATCAGGACTTGGACGGGGTAGCTTCTCAAAAGGGAGCTTGCCGCTTCTGCATCGGCAGCACAGTGTAACTGGCTATCCATGCCGTGGGCAGCGAACTGCTTTCTGATGCTAGCGAAATTCCTTGGTTCAGAGTCTACGTAAAGAAAAGCGTGTTGCTCCGCTTCAGTCATCAATCTGGCAAGCTCGAGCCAAAAGGTGGCACCCTGGCCCTCCGAACTTTCCACGCCGACGCGCCCTTCCATCTGGATGGCTAATTCTTTGACCAGAGCCAGGCCCAGACCTGTGCCTTGCTTATTTTGCTGCTGTGGCCCTTCAATCTGTGAGAAGAGTTTGAACAACTTGTCCTGCTGATCTTTAGCAATGCCGCAGCCGCTGTCCCTGACGCCAATACGAGCGTAAGCCCCCTGACTGCTCACTTCGAGTTGAATGCTGCCGCCTGCCTGGCTGAATTTGATAGCGTTGCCTAAATAGTTAAAGACAATTTTCTCCAAGGCATCGAGCTGGGCTTTGACGATGAAGCCACCCTTTTCGGGACTCAGATTGACAAATTTGAAAGCGATGTGATTTTTTTCACAGCTATCCTTTACATAGCCCGCAACGCCATCCAGAAAGCTAAGAAGATCAACTCGTTCGGTTCGCAGTTTGACCTTTGACAAAGCAATTTTCTGGAAGTCGAGGAGCTGATTGACCAATCGATAGAGGCGCTTGGCATTTCTCGAGGCGATTTCGATCGATCGGCGTAGTCGGTTAGGATCCTCGGAGTCTTCCAGAGTACCCAGAATCAAAGTAAGAGGAGTCCGAAGCTCGTGGGAAATACTGCGGAAAAACCGAGTCTTTTGTTCATCACTTTCTTTGAGAATCTCATGAGTCGTCATCAATTCAGCTTTTTGCTCTTCAAGGCGCTCTTTTTGCAATCGAAGTTTTTCGGTCTGCTGGTCGACCTCTCGTTGCAGCTGGCGGCTCAGTCGCGCTGCTGTTTTGAATGCAATCGAGAATTCCTTGGCATTAACGAGAGCCAAGGCAAGCGCCATGCAGAAATTTGCCATAAGCACTTTGTAGCCAACTTCAATTTCTGACTTTTGAAAAACTCCGTATACAAGGGAAGACTGGAAGTAAAGGGCTAGAAGACCACCTACGACGAAAAATAGGACGCCACTCATCTTATATTTGAAGCCTAAATAGATTGCGACCAATATTGCAACAAAGCTTGTTCCAGCACTTAAGATTTGAAAGCTGTACAAAAGCGGGTATATCCCGGTAAATGATCCGATTGAGCCGGAAAAAGCAATAAAAATTGCTGTGAATTGTAGAATTCTATGGGTTTTTCGCGACAATGCGAAAGAAATTTTTTCTAAAATGTAAAACTGCAAGGCGCAGATACTAAAAAGGTTGATAGATGTAAAGCAGGCCAGCAATTGTTGGGATGTCAGTCCAAAGTTGGATGTATAGATCAAGCTCAGGGCAAAAGAGCCCATGGCAAAGATGGCTAAGAATAGCGAAGAAGAATCTTGCCTTCTAAAAGAATAAATAAAGCTATAGAAAATGACCATAATCATAAAGCCGCCAGAAATCAATCCACGGCAGATGCGGCTTTGGTGCATGACACCATTCAAATACTGTTCAGGACCAATAAGAAAACTGCTTATATTAAGGGTGTTTTGGCCCTTAACGATGGGACTCGACGCATGCGTGAAAAGATAGAACTCACCTTTGACATCGATGGCAAAAGATGGCTGACTGTATTCAAAAATGTTGCGGTTTCTGGCTGGATCTTGGTCAATCTTACCAACGACGTCAACTCGCGCAACCGATACCCCGTCCACAAAAAACGTCTCGACAGGGTGGAAATACCTAGGAAATCCAATCGAAAGCCTTCGAGCTGCCTGGTTGCTAAATCGAAATACAAAAGTTCCAAATGAGGCATCAGTCCCTGCCAGAGGATAGGGGTAACTACTGAGCCTAAGTTTTGCCTTAATAGCTTTCTTTTCAACGAGAAATGCTTTGAAAGAGCCTTCATCCATGAAACGAGGCGTAACAAATTCACCAGGGATGAAATAGACTTCGCCATGAGCGTGAATGAATTGCTCCTGACCGAGCTTTGTCAGATCCAAGGTTCCGTCTTGAAAAGATGTAAACTCTTCATGACCAAAGCGGAGCGTCGATAATTTGCTGGCAAATGAAGTGTCAGCCTGGCTGTTTTGCGGTGAAAATAGCAGCCAGAGCGCAAGCCATGCGAAAGCAGCCATAAACCGAGAATCGACTGGAGAAGGCTGAGGCTTCATGCGGATTGCCTCGCAGCTTCAGCTAAGCTCGACATTAGGATCAGTCTAATTTCGGGATGAGGAGCCTTGACATGAACTTCCAAGGTACCATGCGCCTTCTGCAGTAGACGCAGGCTAATTCCCAAACCAAGCCCAAAGCCTTTGTTGCCTTTGCTGGACCAGGAGTCTTGCAGCATTGAGTGGGCCTTCTCTGCGCTTAAAGGCGGGCCGCCGTTGGAACAAACAATGATCGTATGGGATGGGTTCGTTTCAACGGCCAGCTTTATCCATCGTTCGGATTTTTCTAGATTTTCCACGGCATCACAGGCATTGGATAGGATATTGAGCAGGACCTGCATCATGTGGCCAGGATTGATGGAGACTGCGTAATCTGCCCCTGGTAACTCTATTTTTATGCCCAGTCTTTGCATGCGGGGCTTGACCAGTCGGACAATAGCTTCAATAGCCGTTCGGACGAAGCAATTTTGCTGGGTATGGCCCTCTCTAGAGTATTCCAGGATATTCTTGACGAGATTGCTGGCATATTGGGCTTGATGCTGCAAGACCAGGAAAGTTCGGATGATGTAGACGGTCTGCTCGCATTCGTCGATTTCCTGCTTTGACAGAGATAAGATCTCCTGCCAAATTTTGAGTCGTTCGGCCGGATCCATGTCGACAACACTCAGAGTCACGCGAAGGTAACGAAGTGACTTGGATTGGCTCTGTACGCTATCTGCAAAAGCTAGGTCCGAGTAGCTGACGTTTTCTGCAGGTATAAAGCGGTCTGCCCCTATAAGTTTGGTCGCCTTGGCCCACTCGGGACTCTTGATAGGCACATGATTTAAAATGGTTTCGCAGGCTTCGGGGATTTCATCTGTTTTAAAAACGTCCATTTGAAAGACGTTTTTAAGTTCGTGGCTAAATTCCTGCATCAAGCGGCCCAGTTGGGCCATTTTTTGACCCTCCTCAGCCTCAACAATTTTTTGTTTTGCCGCCAATCGATGGAGGATGTTTTTGACTCGGAACAGGAGCTCTTCATGATGGATGGGTTTTGCTAGATAGTCGTCAGCACCAAGACTCAAACCAAATAATCGATCATCGTCGCTGGCTCGGGCGGTAATCAGGATGACAGGAATATCCTGTAGGAGGCTATCCGCCTGCATCGCTTTGATGACATCCTCACCTGAAAAATACGGCATCATCATGTCGAGCAGTACGAGATCGGGACGGTCACGTCGCATCATCTTGAGTGCTTCTTGGCCGTCCAGGACAGTGCTCACTGCAAACCCTTCCTGATCGAGAAGATCCTTTAACACTTCGCAATTCATTTCGTTGTCATCGACGACCAAGAGATGGCCTTGGATCGTTGATTTTGCTTCAATGGGCTGCACAGAACTCTTGGGCCTTGCTTCCCTGGATAGTTCGGTACTGATACTGGTAATTTCTGCAGACTGCTGCAAATGGATTTCAGTCTGTGCCGGAATCTGAACGGAAAAGCGGCTTCCCACCCCTGTCTGCGACTCAAGATGAATTTCGCCACCCATAAGCCTGGTGAAGTCGCGCACCATGGCTAGGCCAAGGCCAGTGCCTTCGTATGCCCTGCGTGCGTCGCCGGATATTTGCTGGAATTCTTCAAATATTTTATCCTGGTGCTCAAGAGGAATGCCTATGCCGGTATCGCTGACGGTGATCTGCAGTGAGTCGAATTCGCGCTTAAGAGTAAGCTCGACCGTGTTTGGTCGATGAGGATCGGCAAATTTGAAAGCGTTACCAAGTAAGTTGCGGAGTATGGCCTGCAGCTTGTCGCGATCACCGATGAATTGTGATTGATTGCGCTCCCATAGGGAATGACATCTGAAGTGAAGGTTAGGCCGCTTCAGGAGTAGACCTGCGGCCAAATCTTCGGCGGTTCGAATGAGTTCTGATAGATCGATAGCGCTGTTTGATAGAGTCAGGTTACCTTTCTTTGACTTTGCCAAATCCAAAATGGTATTGACCTGGTTTTTAAGGCTGACGGCGAGTCGGATACACTTCAGCAGCTGTTCTTCGACAGCAACTGGGATGCTGCCGTAACGCTTCTGGGCTATAAGTTGCATAAAGCCGATGATGCCGTTCAGTGGTGTCCGAAGTTCATGGGACGTGTTTTGGAAGAAGAGAGTTCGAGCTTTCTCTTTTTCTTGGACTTCCTTTAATAGAACTTGCAGCTCATGGCCCTGGGTTTGTGCCTTGAGGTAGGTTCTGGCAAATTCTTTGGCATTGACCAAAGCCAGTGCAATTGTCATGAATAGATTTGACAGCGCAATGCTCTGTCCATATTCCTTATTCAGATTGAGAATACCTATTTGCGTGACCGATCCTTGCAAAATGCAGAGCATCGTTGCGCCGGCAATAAAGAACAGGATTCCATTGATGGAGTGCTTTAGGCCCAAGAAAATCGTCAGGCCAATGAGGAAAAGACTGCCCATCATGACCAACACATTGAGTTGAGATGTTAGCATCCTCAAATTGAATGCGAGTGATAAGACGATGGATGAAAAGCTTAGTCCAATAGAAATCAGTATCAGACGCGAAGCTTTGGGGCTTATGTAAGGCTGGATCTTATTATGGGTGAAGAGTTGTAGACACGAATATCCAATAACATTGAAAAAAGTGAATACATTTCCAAATGTGGGGCCCTCACTTAGTATGTTAAAATATCCTAAGCTTGACATTAAGAGTGAAGCGATAGCATAAGCGCTGAGATAGAGTGAGGATATATCGCTCCGTCTAAACGAAAAAATAAATCCATAGAAGATGCTCGCAATAAAGAAGGAGCCGATAATAATTCCAGTCATAAGCTGGATGATATTCATTTGAGAGTCGAAGTATCGCTGGGGTCCGATAAGAATCTGCGAAATATTGGGTGTCCTGAGTCGCTCCGTTATCGGTGAGGAAACGTGATAAAGCAAATACGATTCACCTTGGGGGAGTACGTTAAATTGCGGTATTCCAACTGTTCGGATGGATTTATTTTCTAGAGGATTGCTCGAAGGATGGTCCTCGCTTTGAATAATTTGAATATCAGTCCTGGTAACATGAAACAAGCGCAATGAATGGTAGATTCTGTGGTAAAAATTAAGAGAACGCCGTTCGTTGCTTACAAATTTTACGACAAAAGTTCCAAAATTTTCAGTTTGCACCTTGGAAGGCTGGGGAAAGTACCTAGCATTCATTTCTATAGTCAAAGGCTTCTTTTCAGTAACGACAGATTCCCAGTAGCCTTGCTTTTGAAAGAGCTCAGGCTCTAAAAATTCTCCTGGAAAAAACAGAGCCGTTCCTCGGACTTGCCAATACTCATCGTCCTTGAGGCCATTCAAATCCAAAACGCCATTTTGAATATTGACAATTTTTTCGTTGCCGAAGCGCAGCAGTCGAAGCTGCTCAAACCATGACAAATCTGATTCGGCGCGGGCTAGACCTGTCCACAGGCACTGGATAAAAATTGCGATAGCTAACAGTCGGCTCATAGATTTTCCTGCTGCTTGATTCAATAGCCGTGGCGATAGCCCATTCAGGATAAAAAACTCCTCTGTTGCTATCGGCTATTAAAAACTACGAGTTAGAAATCCGCCCCTATTTGGCTTTAAAATCTATGAATAAGACTGGAATGCGCTGGTTAAAGCAATGGCTTGCAGAAAGAGGGTAGTTCAAAATAAGGCTAAGCGGGGAACCGCGGCAAGACCGCGATTCAGGGGGGGAACCCATTGCCCTGCGAGGTTTCATTGCCTTTGTTGAGTAAAGGCGCGAATATTCGCTTCTGAGCCGATGATGGTCGCAATAGCCTCTGTACTTTAGAGAAACACTGCTTGCTGCTTTGTTTGGTGATGACTGATCGCTTCATTTAAGCTGCTTCTTAACCGTGGAGCCCCCCAGTTGCAGCTCATACCCGCTTCTTTGCCGGACCATTCCACAGTTGTGGGCTACCTATCGTAATTATTAGGAAATATCTAACCGTCTAGCGCACTAGACGGTTTTACAGAAAAAGCGTAGACTAGGATAGACGGTTCCTTTCGCATCCCTTATAACTGCCAGGGTTTCAATATGTTAGAGATCTTTTTGTCGATCCACCATAACCTCTTAAGTCAGCTAAATACGAAGTTTCAACGGTATCTCGTCGATAAGATCGATTGGAGCGCCCGAGCCTTGGGACTCTATGGTGCTCGGGGTGTTGGCAAGACGACGTTGCTTCTACAGCAAGGCTTGCAAAGATTTGGTGGACCCGAAAAATGTTTGTATGTCAGTGCCGATCATGTGGCGCTCTCTGCGACTGGACTCTATGAACTTGGCCGAGAGTTTTTTCAAGCCGGTGGCGATGCCATCATTATCGATGAAGTCCACAGGGCGGAGGACTGGAGCCGGCACATCAAAAGTCTCATCGATAGTTTTCCACAAAAATACATCTGGGTGAGTGGCAGTTCGGCCCTCGCGCTCGAAGCAGGAAAAGCCGACCTTTCACGACGGCTCGTTTGGTATGGATTGGTTGGAATGTCTTTCCGCGAGTATCTGCATCTGGCACATGGTTTCGAGCTCAAAGCAGTGAGCTTGGATGATCTTATCTCGCATCATACCGAGCTGGCTCGTTCTATTCACAAGTCACGTCCTTCCATTCTTGCAGATTTTAAATCTTATTTGGTTCACGGCTATTATCCCTTCTTTATGGAGGGCATTGGCACTTATCAGGCCCGCCTCCAAGCCGTGATCGACAAAGTCCTTGCCGATGACATACCCTACCTGTTCAATATCGAAAGGCAAAAGATCACCGCCCTGCGCAAATTGCTTTGGCTCATTGTCACAAGCGCACCTTTGTCACCGAATATTGAAGGCCTGAGTCGCGACATCGGGATAGCCAAGGAGTCAGTTTATCTTTATTTGGAGTGTCTGGAACGAGCAGGTCTGATCAAAGGCCTGCGTGCCAATCACAGCGGAAAAAAACTGATTCGAAAACCTGATAAAATCTATATCGCCAATACCAATATTCTCTATACCATTGCAGGCATGGCCGCTTTACAGAAAAGTGAAGGGACGATTCGCGAAACTTTTTTGCAATCGGCGCTCATACCAGAGCATTCCCTTCATGTAGCATTGAAAGCCGATTTCATTGTTGATACGCAGTGGACTATCGAAGTGGGTGGTGCGGGCAAGGGGTCTGAGCAAATCGATGAAAATGATGGCAAACACATTCTTGCCCTCGATAATATAGAGTTTGGTTTAAGGCAGCGCGTTCCTCTTTATCTCTTTGGCTTTGTCTATTGAATTTCCAAGGCTTCATTGCAACTTCTGCGGGACCTCCCAAGAATCGATCTTTTTTAGATCTCTTAAATTTTGAGGGATTTGTTTTGGCGGCCCAAGGCCAAGCCCCCCAGAGCCTGAGTTAATCAACACGACCTGGCATAGCAAAAAGAGGCCGCCCCGCTCAAGGATTCACGTTCTTGGCCGGATTGCTCTTGGGTGTTTGACAATTCCTAAGCTTTTGGGCAGTTTTAACAGCCAGACATCCCAATCTCGATGGAGTGAGTCATGCGTTTGTACCAAAAACTTCGCCAGTTCGGCTTGAGTATCAGCCTAGTGAGCCTGAACCAGGCTCCAATTCAAGCGGCCGTGGTCACGGTTCCCTATCCCATTGGTGCTGCGCTCTCCCAAACCTCCAACGTTGCCCTTCTTGGTCAGGAACAGATCATCGGCGTCCGCCTTGCCGAGGAGTACTTCAACAGCAAAGGCGGCATTCAGGGGACCAAGATTCAGCTGATTCTGGAAGACTCTGCTGGGGATGAAGTTTCTGCTATCAACGCTTTCAATGCTCTCATGCGAAAAAATGTCGTCGCCATTGTCGGTCCCACCCTTTCCCAGCAGGCTTTTGCTGCGGATCCGCTGGCTGATAAAGCCAAAGTACCGGTCATTGGTCCTTCCAATACCGCGAAGGGAATTCCTCAAATCGGTAATTTCATCGCCCGCGTCTCCGCTCCTGTCGCGATTGTGGCCCCGTTTGCCTTGCAGGCCGCCTTGCAGAAAAATCCTCAGGCTCGGCAGGTGGCTGTCCTCTTTGCACAAAATGATGCATTCAACGCCTCCGAATCGATGACGTTTCAGGAAGCCATTAAAGCCGACAAACGCTTGAACCTCGCGACCGTACAAAAGTTTCAGACGACCGATTCCGATTTCACCACGCAGGTGAGCGAAGTTTTGAAAGTGAAGCCTGAACTCGTGATCATTTCAGGCCTCGCTGCGGATGGAGGAAACCTCGTGAAACAATTGCGGCAGCTAGGATTTAAGGGCCTGATTATCGGCGGCAATGGCTTGAATACGCCGAACGTATTTGCCGTTTGTCAAAAATACTGTGATGGCATTCTGATTGCTCAAGCCTATTCTCCTGAAGCCAAAGATGCGATGAATCAAGCCTTGGTGGAACTCTACCAGAAAAAATACCAAAAAATGCCGGGTCAGTTTACAGCGCAGGCCTTTACCGCCATGCAGGTGATCGTCGAGGCACTCACCACGATCGACCAGAAGAAAAAGATCGGCACTTACGAGCTGGCTGAATTGCGCCAAGAGCTTAACAAGCAGATTCTCAAGCAGAGCTATCAAACGCCTCTGGGCCCCATCAGTTTCGATAAAGAAGGCGAGATTATTCAAAAAAGTTTTTATGTCGCTGAAATCAAGATGGATGCGGATAACAAAAACGGAAAATTTTCTTTTCTGAAATAAGGAGCGGCTTCAATTCATGCTGCAAACCCTTTTGAATGGTCTTTGTATTGGATCGGTCTATGCGCTCTTTGCTTTGGGTTATGCACTGGTATTTTCCTTACTTGGCGTTATCAATTTTGCTCAGGGAGCCGTGTTTGCCATTGGCGCTTATCTCACGTGGAGTCTGACCACAGGTTCATGGGGTGGGGGGCAGGTCCCGCTGCTTGAAACAAATCTGCAATTGCCTTTCCTTGCCGCGGCACTGATTTCAATGGTTTTCTGTGCTGGCTTGAGTGCTCTTGTGGAGCGATTTGCCTTCGAACCGCTGCGGCGCCGCAAAGCGGAACCCTTGCTTTATCTCGTGTCCAGTTTGGGAGTCGCAATCCTTCTCGTCAACGGCCTCCTTCTGGTCTACGGTGCCGAAACCAAAAATTTTGATTTGGACGTCATGAGTTTTATTCCCGTGCTGGTCGAATGGGGAGACTTGCGCATACGCGGTATCCAGTTAGTTATCCTCGGCGTCTCCATCACGGCTCTCGCGCTTCTCTTGGTGGTCTTTCGATTTTCCATGCTTGGTAAAGCCCTCAGGGCCGTGGCAGAAAATCCTGGAACGGCGAGTCTTTTAGGAATTCCTGTCCAGCAATGTATCGTTTATACCTTCGCTCTTTCAGGAGCACTGGCGGGCCTAGCAGGAACCTTGGTAGCCAGTGGCTTTAGTATTCCCGGTCCGCATTTTGGTCTGCTCTTTGGGCTCAAAGGCTTGGCCGTGATTGTTCTGGGCGGGATGGGCGAAATTTCTGGTGCGGTCCTGGGTGGGCTACTCCTTGGTTTATTTGAGGCTGCCGTACCTGCAGAATATTCAGGCTATAAAGAAGCGGTGGCGTTTACCCTGCTTTTTCTCGTTCTTATGATTCGTCCGCAGGGACTTCTCGGTCGCACCGCCTTAGAAAAACTTTGAGAGCTTTATGCCAGAAATCGATGCCTTTATTTTGATTGTGATGCTACAGCAGTCCTTGCTGGGCATCAGTTTGTATATTCCCTTGATGAGTGGCCAGCTCTCGCTCGCATCACCGGCTTTTTTCGCCATAGGCGGTTATCTGGCGGCGATCCTTTCTAGCTATGTGGCGCCGCTTGTTCGCCCTGATGCCGATGCTCTTTATCCAGGCCTCCTGGTGCTGGGTGAAATGCTCTTGGCTGCCGTCCTTTGCTTTGCCCTTGCCTATGGCATTGGCCGCCTTGTGCTTCGATTGCGAGGCATCTATCTGGCTCTAGCCACTCTCGCTCTGGTGGAAATAGTTCGGGTCGCCTGTTTGAACCTGGAATGGACGGGCGGTGCCATCGTTATCTTAGGCATTCCACAAATGTTTGAGCAGCAGCAAGGCTATCTCTGGCTATTTTTACCACTCTTTGTGCTGACTTTGGCCTCGGTATTTTTATTGGAAAAGAGTCGTCTTGGTCGGGCTTTTCGGGCCTTGCGAGAGGATGAGTACGCAGCTGCCGCCATGGGCATTGATCCGGCGCGATGCAAAACCATGGCCTTTGCCTTAGGTGCCGCTGTTGCTGGCATGACGGGCGCTGCCAGCGCCCACCTTTTGAATACTTGGAATGCGCGGCAAGGTACCTTTGATGGCAGTATCAATACTCTGGCTTATGTTGTGATTGGAGGCCCTTGGTCGGTGTGGGGTGTTTCGCTAGGCGGAGCCTTACTCTCTGCGCTTCCTGAACTCCTGCGGCCTTTGCAGGACTATCGCCTGGTGGTCAATGGTGGCTTGATTGTCTTGGCGAGTCTCTATCTGCCCAAGGGCCTGATCCCAGATCGATGGTGGGCTCGCTGGAGGAAGTCAAAATCTATGGCCCCCACTCAGCCATCCTTTACGCCGCAATTGCCTGTGAAAAGCGGTCAAGCGGAAACCATCCTGGAACTGCATCAGTTGACCGTCCAATTTGGTGGTCTCAAGGCTGTCACGGATCTCAGTTTTGCTGTTCAAAGGGGCGAGATTTTCGGTCTGATTGGTCCCAATGGTGCAGGAAAAACTACAGTATTCAATGCCCTCACTGGCTTTGTCCGAGCCACTTCGGGGCGAGTCTCCTTTCTTGCTCGTGATCTTAGCTTGGATTCTGTTCACCATCGCGCTCAACAGGGTATGATAAGAACCTTTCAGAACCTGCGATTGCTCAAGCAGCAGTCTGTGCTCGATAATGTCCTGTCGGCAACCCATCGCTTTCGCAAGGGCCAGCATAAAAGTGAGGCTGAGTATCAAGCAGAAGCCTATTATTGGCTGCAATACTGTGGTTTGCAAGAAGCAGCGGAAGTCCTAGCCGGTGGCCTAAACTACGGTGATCAAAGGCGATTGGAGCTGGCACGCGCGCTGATGGCTCGTCCTGAAATTTTGCTCTTGGATGAGCCAGTGGCGGGAATGAATTTGAGTGAAAAAGCTGCGATGCAAACCCTTATTCGTCGCCTGCGCGATGACTTGGGTATCACCATCGTCATCATTGAACATCATGTGCCCTTGGTTCTGGGTCTTTGCGATCGGATTGCGGTCCTGAACTTTGGCCAAATGATCGCTCTCGGCAAGCCGCTTGATATTCAATCCCATCCGGACGTTCGGGCAGCCTATTTGGGAACAGAGGAGGTGAATTCGTGAGCTCAGCGACTCTGCTCACATTGGATAAGGTATCTGTTCATTATGGGGGAATTAAGGCTCTGCAGGCGGTGAGCTTGGAAGTAAGGTCGGGCGAGATTGTCAGTTTGATTGGAGCCAATGGCGCCGGGAAAACGAGTTGTCTCAGGGCTATCTCGGGACTTATAAGAGCGGCCAGTGGGAGCATGAGTTTCGCCGGTCAGGATTTGCAAAAACAGGATGCAGCCCAACGTGTTCAACTGGGTCTTTCGCATTCTCCAGAAGGCCGCATGGTGCTCGCGGGGCAGAGTGTCGAAGATAATTTAAAACTGGGCGCCTGGGTGCACCGGCGGGATGCAGTGGGCTGCCGACGTTCATTGGAAGAAATATTTGCTATGTTCCCTCGCCTGCGCGAGCGTCGAACCCAATCAGCGGGCACATTATCCGGTGGCGAGCAGCAGATGCTGGCCATCGGTCGGGCTTTGATGGCACGACCCAAACTTCTGCTTTTAGATGAACCCAGTTTGGGTCTAGCCCCCATCATCGTCGCCGAGATTTTTGATAGGATGCGGATCATGAACGAACAGGGCATGGCCATGCTACTGGTGGAACAGAATGCGCAGCTGGCTTTGAAACTTGCGCAAAGGGCCTATGTGCTGGAAAGTGGCCAGATTGTTTTGGAAGGGGATGCGCAAACACTCCTGAAGGATGATCGTGTTCGCGCGGCATATCTAGGGGGATAGGGCTTTTTTTCCCGGCGTTCCCTGCCAAAAATCGATAGCTTTGACCTCGCTGAGCGATTCTCGCTGATAGCCCTGCTTTTCCAGCCGTTCGGCGATATCTTTCAAATGAAGGCCACCCCAAGGGATGACAATATTCGCATAACGATCTTTTTGTGCCGCCAGCACCTGCATCAGATGATCATTGCGGAACTGAATGAGATCCCTTTGCATAATATTCATGGCATCCTTGTGGAACAAAGCACCTAGACTTTCCGCGTCTAAATTGCCATTCATGACCCGGCCCAGCTTATTCAGAAAATCAATGGTCTTGGGATTGAGTTGGCTCACATCGATGTCTGCCGAGACGGTGTTGCGCTGCTGGAATACATCCCGGGAAAATTTATTGGTCTGATGATCGATCCGGAGCACGCTGGCCACTTTCGAATAATCAAAAGCTTCTTTGATCAATCGGTTCTTGTCCTTAACTCCCTCTTCAAGAACAACCGTATTGTCTTGCGGAATCCTGGCCAGAACCTGCTCATAAAACCCGGCATCACCGATGTGAATCATGGCAAAAAGATAAATCCTCTGGCCGTCTTTGACATAAACTGAATGTCGCATAAAGACCCCATCCCAATCGATACGGACGTGACCTGCGGATTCTGTATTGAGTTGACGGGCCATGGCCAGGGACATGCTTGTCAGGGAGCAAGCGGCAAGGGCGATCATGCTGAGGGGCAAAAACAGCAGGAATCTTCGCCAGGGGAATCTTTCTCTACCGGCGAAAAAGTTGATTGCAAAGAATCCAAGAAAGTCTCCGTTGAGCTTTCTTCGGGCCCATAGGCTGTGGAAAGCGATCAGGAGACCAAGAATACTTCCACTCAGATCCCGCAGGGGATCTTCCATTTGCAAAGGAAAAATTGGCCAAAAGCCCATCGTCTGCCAGAGCAGAAAGAGCAAGGGCGGCAGATAAATCGATGAGGGGACTTTTCGGCTACAAAAAACTGCGATAAAAAACGGCAGAAATAGCAGCCAGAGCAGTGCTTCCAAAGACAGGTAAGCCGCTGCCAAGGCAGCCGCATCGATCCCAACTAACTTGGCAATACAGATAGGAACATGGAGCAGCGCTGCCAAGAAAAAGACTGCAAAAAAGGCATTATGGATAAAGCGCAGCATAGTCAATTCTCTCGGCATCGTGAAGGATTTGAAGCGACTTGCAAACGGCCCCATTCGATTCAACTGCTAAAGGCGAATCTTCATGGACATCAAGCTCTGCCGCAGCTGCTCTGGATCCTTAAAATGGATGGCATGCATACCAAGCTGCTTCGCTACCTCTACATTTTCGAGATTATCATCGATAAAAAGGGACTCCTCGGCCCGGATCTGATTGCGCGAAACGCAAAGTTCAAAAATCTCCGGTTCTGGTTTGATCATGCCTTCCCGGCCCGAGACAACGATATCTTCAAACAGCTGAAAAAAATCATGATTATAATAGACATAGGGAAAGGTCTCTGCGGCCCAGTTGGTGAGGCCGAACAGACGATAGTCAGATTTTTTAAGCGTATGAAGAATTTCGACAGTCCCTTCAATCGCCCCGCCGAGCATTCTATGCCAGGCACTTTTCCAAAGCTTCAGCGCTTCGCTATGCTGAGGATGTTGGATAGCGAGCTCTTTTAGGATTTTATCAAAAGGCTGGCCTCGATCCAATTCTCTATTGTGGTGCATAATCTGCGTTTCCGAATAGAAACTCTGCAGTGACTGTTCGTCCGTGAAATAGGATCGATAGACCCGATCCGGATGCCACTCGAGCAGAACTCCACCGAAATCAAAGATGATGTTTTTCACGGTGACTCTTGGCTGAGAATTCACTAAAATAGCCTCGTTTTCTCAAGTTGATCTGATAGCTTCCAGTCCTGCCTCTAGAGCGAAACGATCCCTTCGATCGCCTCGGCCCGCTGATACACGGCGACAATTTCTTCAGTATTCTTCACCATAACTTTCAAGCTTAAGGCGATATACTTGCCTGTTCGCGATAGTTTTTCTTCCAAGAGGCCCATCGGCAAAATTGCTAGTAGTTCGTCTTTTTTAGCGATTGGGACTATGAACTTAAAAGTATAAAGCGAAGGCCAGGTATGAACCTCTTCCAGTCGGGCTTTTAATTCATCGTAGAAACTCATGCATTCACCTTTTGCGTGTGCTCAAGGACTTGGGCTCCTGATTTTAAGAGAAAGATATCTGGAATGCAAGGATGGGGCGGGTTATCAGTCGCTTTTGACTTATCTTTCCGGCAGGAATTCGATAAGAAATAGCTTAGATATATGCGCTATAATAGCATACACCCTGCTTTCAGAGCTCGGCCTGCGGTTTAAATCTTCTTCTGCCCAAAAACGTCGACAAGATATCGCTGTTCCTCTTCCAATGCGTTCAACCAAAGTGCTGCTTCTTGATCGGTGCCTTTGGTCTTGTCCTTATAAATTTTCGCAAACATGAGTTGAACATCTGGTGCCATGTGCAGGCCATCACCGCAGACAAAAACAATGGCTCCTTGCGAAAGAAGCTGCCAGACTCGGTCTCGTTGTTCCCAGATCCGGTCCTGGACATATCGGAACTGAGTTTCTTCAGCATGGGAAAAGGCCAAATGAAGCTCCACTACAGACTGTGCGTGGAACAGCTCCATCTCCGTTCGATAGATAAAGTCATGTTCGGGACGACGGCAACCAAAAAAGAGCAAGGCTGGTCCGAGCTTTTTGCCTTCCTCCTTACGAACTTGCCTTTCTTGTAAAAATCCTCGAAACGGTGCAAAGCCTGTTCCTGGGCCGACCATAATAAGTGGCCGCTGTAAATCATCGGGCAAACAGAAGGGGAGCGTGGGGGATTTGACAAAGCCATGAATCGTGTCGCCGATATCACGACTCTGCAAATAGGATGAGCAGACGCCTTTAAAGGTTCCATTTTGAGTCAGAGAAGCGCCGCTTACCACAGCCACTGTCATCGATAGAGTCGTCGGCTGAGCCAGGGGCGACGAAGATATCGAATAGTACCGAGGCCGAATGGGCGATGCCATTTCCAAAAAAGTATCCAGAGGCACATGGCAGGAGGGAAAACCACAGAGGATATCATAAATGGAGCGACGCTTGCCGAGTACTTCTTTATTGTAGAGTTCATGGCCTTTGGGACTGTCTTCCGACCAATGATTTAAGGTCTTTTTTTCCTCTTGGATAATGCAAAAACTTGCCAGAGTTTCCAGATGCCGCCGGCTCACAATCTCTTGCAGTTCGATATACTCGCGCAGGAGTTTTCCCAGAGGCACGGGACGTCCGGTTGGAAGGAAACTACTTTCCTCAAGTTTTGATTCCAAACTGATTAAGGTATCGGTCGTATAGCCCATGCGATGGGCCATATCTTCGACTATAGATTCGCGGTTGTGGGCAAAGACACCAAAGTGATCGCCGGCTTTGTAAACCACCGCAGCTGGAAGCTGAACTTCGATGTGCCGAGTGGACCGTTCCGAGCCGCCCTCATCCAAGGCTTTCTGCAGTTCCTTATTCATAATGATTCGAAAGGGTTTGGCATCGTAATTTGCATGCAGAGGTCGCAATGGGGAGTGCTGCACGATCTGCATCTGATAGCGACGCGTCGTAGCATCCAGCGAAAAGTGCTCAGGAAGCGCTATTTTTAAAGCCGCAAGGGAAGTCTTCCAAAATATTTTGGTAAAGGCTTCGCAGCCACCTTCAAAGTCCGTATTGCCATCCGCTTCCCCTGCCTGCATCAGTCGTTCAGCGCCTTTTTCGGCAAAGATCCTATCCAGTTCTCGCGGAAAGGCCTGAAAGGTTTTCCATTGGGTATTGCCACAGCCCAGAACTGCAAAGCGGAGTCCATTCAATGCTAACGGAGTGGATTTAATCCACTGATAAAATTGCTTCGCATTATCGGGTGGCAAGCCATTGTAAGTCGCTGTCACGATCAGCACGATCCCGCTATTGGGGAGAGCCTTGACGGCTTCATCCAAAGGGGCCACATGGGCGATGAAACCCAAGCGTCGACCCTGGTTGGCGAGGCGATGAGCAATTTCTTCGCTGCCACCCATATTGGAACCAAAAAAAACGGCCAGGGCTGTTCCGTGCAGGGGCAAGGTCATTTCGCGTTCTTGAGTTTTTTCTGCGGAGGTTCGGGGGACAGGAGCCACTGAAGCCTGAGGGCGATAGAGGGGAAGTCTTGGAATGGCCTTGATATGGAAGTTTTCGGGCTTCAGAGTCAGGGTTTCTTTGATCTTGAGTTTATAGTCGGGATCACCTTTGAGAGTGAAATGTTTCAGGATCATCGCCAGCGCTGGGGTGGCTTCCACCATTGCGAAATGCTGTCCAATGCAAGAACGAGCGCCGGTACCAAAGGGCCTCCAGGCGAATTCTGGAATTTTATTGGCAGCACCTACCTTAAATCGCTCCGGATCAAAGACCTCGGGATCTTTCCAAACGGCAGGATCTCTGTGCAAGCTCGGTAGCAAAATCAGGACTTGATCGCTTTTCTTGATCTGATAGCCGTCACCGATAATAGTGTCTTCGAAAGGCGAACGGGCAAAAGCTGGTGCCGTAGGCCAAAGTCGAATGGACTCCCGCAGCACGCGATTGATGTACTCGAGTTCGCCCACATCCTTGAAGGTCGGTTGATAGTCAGGGTCATGACCTAGGACGCGGTCCACTTCTTCTATGGCTTTTTTCATGACTTCGGGATGATTGACCAGAAAGTAGGTGGCAAACGAAAGCATGCCACTGGTCGTTTCATGACCTGCGATCAGAAAAGTTATAAGCTGAAAGCGAATGTGTTCGCTGCTTAGCTTGCTGTTCGTCTTTTTGTCCAGGCCGTTTAGCATCAGGGAAAGAAAGTCTACTTTGCCTTCAAAAGCAGCACTATTGCTCTGTCTTTCAGCGAGTAAGTCATCGACCACGCGGAACATGAGATCGCGTTTGGCGATAAATTGGCGATCCGATTTAATGTCGATCGCTTTCTGCAATTTGGTTTTCTTAATCCGACTCAGGGAGTTCTGCAAACTGAAAACCATAGCTTCTAAAAAGGGATGCAGCGATTCCGATGCAAAGGAACGAAAGCGATAGTTGAACCCACAAAGCGCTATGGTATCCAAAGTGAGTCGAGTGAAGTCACCGCTGACATCGATGCCTTGTTCGCCTGTAACTTGCCATTTCTGAAGAAGCTGTTGGGCGATTTCCACCATCTTCGGCATGTATTCTTTCATCTGCTTGAGGCCAAAACCAGGCAATAGAATATTATGCGCTTTGCTCCAGTTGGGCTCACCCTGATAGGCTGTGAAAAGGCCGTCGCCTGCAAAGCGCCTTATCTCCTCTAGCGATCCATGAATGGCTTTATAAAAGCGACTTTCATCGCAGACCTCGCTGACGAGCTCATGGCTGCTGACGACAAAAAAATGCGTCCCGGGTAGAACCAATTCATAAATGGGCCCGTATTGATTGGCCAGTCCCATCATCTGCTGGATGATCGTGTCGCTTGACACCTGTGGGAGATTGCCTAGGATTGGCAGACGAGGGGGATGCGGAATGGGTCGTACGGCTGACATAAGAGTCACCTCCAGTAGCTTGATTATAGCATGTTGCGAGCTCGTCAAAGGGTCAATCTTTGCCGATTTGAATTACGAAATAGTGGGCATATTCTGCCTGGAAGAAAGAGAAAAATTTGCTCGGTGGGGTGGATTTCCTGGCAAGATCTTGGGCGAGTTGTCAAAGCCCTTAGGTCTCGATTTAAAAGGAAGCTAAGCGGCTCGGCCCAGTAAATCCTGCAGAAAAACATGAGGAATGTGGAGCAGGAACTGAGTTCCCTTTCCCGCTGTGGTTTTAATCGTGATCGCACCATTCAATTTTTCCACTTCAGCTTTCACGGCCGACATGCCCACACCTCGACCAGAGGTCTGGGAAATCTGTTCGGACGTGGAAAATCCGTCGCGAAAAATCAAGGCCAGGACCTCTTCAGGAGTCAACTTCTTGAGCTCTGCTTCGGTAAGCAGTTGCTTTTTTCTGGCTACTTCCAGTATGCGGCCAGGCTGGATACCTGCTCCATCATCTTCGATGCAGATGATCAAGCCG
>JBGSRE010000007.1:0-8497 GCA_041737755.1 Oligoflexus sp. | reverse complement strand
ATCTGTGGGATTAAATTAATCAGAGCCGCGCCAATTCCAAGCGCAATAAAAGAATTCAAACTATGACTTTGATGGGAACGCAGATAGGTAATGGCCAGACGCGAACTCAAAGACCCTTTCCTTGCACGTTTCGAAAGAAATTGCAGTGCGCTCCAGGCGATGACAGCGAAAACCAAAGCCAAGCCTAGCAAAGTCGCACAAAAGATCGACCCAACCTTAAAGGAATGAGCCTGCCATACACTCAAAAAATAGAAGGCAATAAAACTAGGTAAGTAGCTGACCCAAACGGTTGGCTTCCAAAGCTGCTCACCCTGGGAAAATTCCTGGAACAAAACCGCAGGGTTCAAGTTGCGAATGCGCAAAAGCTGCGGCAAACATACCAAAATAGAACCGGCAATACCCAGACTGAAGGCAAGGCCCAGGGTGGCTCCACCTATATCAATTACCAATGGTATCGGCGTTAGAGTGCTCAAAAGAGACGAAGCCAATGGCAGCAGTATCATACTCACAAGGCTTGCTAGGAGCGCGCTCACGGCACCCAAAAAAGACAGTTGGAGTACATAGAGGAGCATGGCATGACCGTGCGTCATGCCGATGCTTACGAGGGTGGCAATTGCCGTCTGCTTGCGATCTAAATACATCCGAAATAAATAGGAGGCTCCAATCGAGGCAAGCGCAAGAGCAACCAACGAAACCAGTCCGAGGTAGTCGGAAAGATAGGCCAGCATCCGACCGTTGTCTTGACCCGCTTTATTAAAGACCGACACCCGCACACTGGGATCGCTGATGGCTTCTACAACGGCTTGTTCGATCTCGTCAATGGCAACGGCAGCTGGCAATTGATAGAGCTGCGTATGGGTCGTCGTACTGCCGAATTGAATCAAACCGCTTTGCTCCAGAGCATTCCTCCCGACATAGATACGGGGAGCCATGGAAGCGCCAATCATGGCCGCGGAGCTGTCATCGCTGACGACATCATCGACCTCAAAATCCAAATTGCCAATGCGGACCTTATCGCCAGGTTTGATGTCGAGTTGGATAAGCAATTCAGGGGCCACCCAAGCCTTGGGTGCGGTGAGCAGTGACAAAGGTTTTGGGCCGCTATGAATACCCTGTTTTTCTAGCGTAATCTGTCCATAAAAAGGAAAGCCCTGATCGATGGCCTTCAGTTCAACGAGCAGACTTCGCTTGCTACTGCTGACCATTGAGTAGAGCGTCAGCACCTCCTGCTGTTTGACATTGGGCGGCAAGATGCTCTGCAGTTTCTGCAGTTCTTCCGGTTTCAAAACCCGGCGGGCTGAAATAGCAAGGTCGGCTGTCAGCATATTTTTAGCCGCGCCTTGCAGTCGATCTTCAAAACTTCGCTTCATAGCATCGAGTGCGATAAAGCCAGTTAAACCAAGGGTCATATTCAAGCAAAACAAAAGACAGAAACGAGGACTATTGCGCAGTTCGCGATAAGCATAACGGAGTAGCATGAGTGCTTCCTTGATCAATTGGTTTGCAGCTGACCCTGGACCAGCGGAAGTCGCTTTTGGCAACGAGAGGCGAGATGCATATCATGCGTGACAAGCAGCATAGTCATGCCGCGCTTCGCCACCGCATCAAAGAGCACATTCATAACCTTTTCCCCGGTCGCAGCATCGAGATTGCCGCTGGGCTCATCGGCTAGAAGGATACGAGGCTCGACCACAAAAGCTCGGGCTATCGCTACCCTTTGGCACTCTCCTCCGCTGAGCTGCTGGGGCAGATGTCGGGCACGAGAGGCTAGACCAACCAATTCCAAAGCGGCCAGAGCCTTTTCCTCGGCATTGGGAATGTTGAGAATATCCAAAGGCAAAAGCACGTTTTCCAAGGCCGTGAGACTGCGCATCAAATGGAATTGCTGGAAAATAATGCCAATGGAACGACCGCGAAATCGTGTGAGTTCATTCTGGGACAGACTATTGAGGTTCTGGTTGTCGACGATGATTGATCCCTGCGACGGCTGATCTAAACCAGCGAGCAGAGACAAAAGGGTAGATTTTCCAGAGCCGGATTGTCCGACGATCGCCAGGGTCTCGCCCGCTTGAACGGAAAAACTTAGACCTCTCAAGACCGGGATGATCGTTTCACCTTGCTGGAATTCCTTTGAGACGTCTTTGATTTCAACCAGAGCCATAGTTCATCCGTCCACGGTGTGATGTTGGTATCAGAGCAATGCTTTGACTTTCGAATAGATGTTTTGCAGAACTTTTTCATAGCCTTTTTCGTTGGGATGAATGCCATCGGACTGATTCAAATCGGTCTGGCCGGCCACACCTTCCAAAAAGAAGGGAACAAAGCTGGGCTTATACTGATCCCGAATTTTGATGAAACTGCTTTCAAAATCCTTGGGAAACTTTTCTCCGTAGTTGGGTGGTGCCTTCATGCCGAGCAAAAGCACCTTAACACCCTGGGCTTTGATCAACTCCAGGGCTGTATTCATATTTTTATAGGTCGTCTGGGGATCAATGCCGCGCAGCCCATCATTGGCTCCCAAAGCATAAATGATCAGATCTGGTTTGCCACGTTTCAGATGAAATTTTAATGAAGAGATTCCAAAAGCGGTGGTGGCCCCGCTGGATCCCGCGTTGATAACCTGAACCTGAGGATAGCCATCGGCTTTCAATTGCACTTCCAACAAGGCCGGCCAAGTTTTATCGGAAGGCACCCCCAGGCCAAAGGTCAGCGAGTCGCCAATTGTAAGAATGACAGGTTTAGCCTGCGAAATGGATGAAAAACCGCTGCAAGCTAGGACAAAGATCAGAGTGAGCCTTCGGAAAAGAAGCAGCATGAACCAGTCTCCGCATTAACGTTTTGACCTTGTCAGAGGCCCTCGCTATTATTACCTGCGCCCGCCAGCGGTTCCAGAACTGATTTCATAATGTGGCGGCAAACCTATGCCCCTCATGTATTTGCAGGAGACAAGCGATGGACAATTTTCAGGACCGAAACGGCCAGACCTTTTGTGAGGAGCTGGCTCTGTCCACCATAGCCAAAGAAGTAGGAACACCCTGCTATGTCTATTCCAAGGCGAGCATTCTCCAGCAATGTCGAAAGATTCTTGCTGCCTTTTCGACCTATCCGACCCTGCCCTGCTATGCGGTGAAGGCTAACGGTAACCTTTCGATACTTAAAGAAATATTTGCCACTGGCTTCGGCGCTGATATCGTCTCTATGGGCGAAATGGAACGCAGTTTGAAAGCTGGAGTGGACCCGCGCAAGATCGTATACTCCGGCGTTGGCAAACGTGAAGACGAGATTCTCGCAGCATTGCGGACAGGTATACTGGCCTTTAATGTCGAATCCACTGCGGAATTGGAGTTAATTGCCCGACTCGCGGCTGAACGCGGATTGGTGGCACCTCTTTCCCTGCGCGTGAATCCAAATATCGATGCCAAAACCAACCCGAAAATTACCACGGGACTCTTCTCCACCAAGTTTGGTTTGGTGGAAGACGAGGCTCGCGCCTTGGCGGAACGCATTCGTACTCTCTCCTCGGTCCGCTTGATTGGAGTGGGATGTCATATAGGTAGCCAAATTGTCGAGGTTGGCCCGCTTGCCGAGGCAGGCGCGCGGCTGAGTCGATTCGCCGAAGGCCTGCGTGAGCTCGGCCATCGTCTCGAGTTTCTCGATCTTGGGGGCGGGCTTGGTATCCGCTACAAGTCAGAAGTTCCGCCTGAAATGGAAGCTTATGCTGAGGCCCTCCTCAGTGCCGCGCGTCCCACAGGACTTAAGCTGCTCATCGAGCCCGGTCGAGTCGTGATGGGCAATGCCGGTATTTTGCTTTGTGCGGTGCTTTCCACCAAGCGCTCGCCCGAGAAAAACTTTCTGATCGTCGATGGTGCGATGAATGATTTGATTCGTCCCGCCATGTACGATTCCTATCACGAAATTTTGACCGTAAAAAATGCCAACGCTCCGAAAATTCTGGTTGATGTTGTCGGTCCGATCTGTGAAACCGGCGATTACTTTGGCAAGGATCGCGAACTCCCAGTTTGCGAAACGGGCGATTTGGTCTATCTGCGCAGCGCAGGCGCCTATGCTTCATCGATGGCTTCCACCTACAACAGTCGTCCCAAAGCCCCCGAAGTTCTGGTGGACGGCAGTGATTTCCGGATCATTCGTCGCCGGGAAACTCTGGAAGATTTGTGGCGTTTGGAACTCTGATTTTTTATAGGAGGTGGTACCACGGTTGTTATAGTTCATGATGAATGCCAGCATCACTGCCACAAAAAAATTATTAGCGAATTTCAATAGCTTATCTTGACAGGGGTACTATGACATTTCGTGCATTCCGTGTCCTTAAAGAAGGGCTAAATCAGGGCCGCATTGTGAATATGCAAACGGACGAGCTGGCGCCGGGCTCGGTTTTGATAGAAGCCAGTTGGTCGAGTATCAACTACAAGGATGCTCTTGCCATTTCTGGTAAAGGCAAAATCCTCAAAAAATATCCCATGAATGCCGGAATCGATGTTGCTGGTGTCATCAAGCAATCCGATGACCCTCGTTTTCCTGCTGGTATGTCTGTGCTCGTCACCGGTTGCGGCTTGGGAGAAAACCAGGACGGTGGATTATCGCAGATGGTTCGGGTGCCGGGAGATTGGGTGATTCCACTGCCGAAAGACATGGCTTTGCGCGAAGCCATGATCTATGGAACGGCCGGCTTTACTGTGGGTATCTGTTTGCATCGCCTCCTGCTCAATGGCCACTCGATCGATAAAGGTCCTATGGTTGTTACAGGAGCCAGTGGTGGCGTTGGCTCCCTGGCCGTGGCTATGCTCGCCCATTTGGGTTTTGAAGTTATCGCTATCAGCGGCAAAGCCGAGCAGAAAAATGCCCTGCTTGAATTAGGAGCTGCCCAAGTGCTGCAGCCCGAGGAACTGAATCTTGGACAAAAGCCTCTGGAAGCTGTGCGTTTTGGTGGAGCGATTGATAACGTCGGTGGCAGTCTGCTCGAAGGCCTGATCCGGCACACCAACCTTTGGGGAAACATTGCCACGGTGGGCTTAGCTGGAGGGCACGCGTTTCAATCGACAGTGATGCCCTTTATCCTGCGTGGTGTCAGTCTATTGGGGATCAGTTCCACGAACTGTCCCATGCCCTTGCGACAGGAAATTTGGCAGAAACTGGCAAGCGAATGGCGACCGAGCTCTTTGGAAAATTTTGTGCATCGGGAACTACTGCTCGATGATGTGGAGACTGCAGCGGAGCAGATGCTTAACCGTCAAAGCACCGGGCGGACGCTGGTCCGCCTCCGGTGAATTCAGGTCCTAAAGAGCTGCTTTTTGCAGGCGCAGAAACTTGGGGCCGAAGCGATCGGAGAATTCCAGACTCAGATCCTGGCCTTCAGGGGCGATGCTGTGAATTTCAAAATTCATGACAAAGATTTTTCTTTCTGCGTAGAGATGCAGATAGCCTTTTTTATGTTCCCACGTGCCCCAGCCATCGCCTAATTTCTTGAGTTGATAGAAAAATCGACCATCTTTATAGAGCTTCAGAGAAATAGGATAACTCGTGTCCTCGAGGACAATAGGGTCTTTCTCGTCTTTGCCTTCGGCATCAGCATTCATCAAGGATTGAAAAAATTCCGGATCTTTTTCATAGACCTGGTAGTTTCGTTCTGCGTTATAAAGAGGCTGACAGCCGGCGATCAAAAGTACAGCTAAGAATCCGAAAACAGTGCGTAACATGCTATGCATCCTCATTTAATGTTGATCTTCAATTGGGAGCGAGAGATTTGGAAACCACTTCAAAGACGTCGCGGGAAAGCCCCACTTTTGCGGCGATCTGTTCGAGATGCTGGCGAATCTGAGTTTGCCTCCTAGCATCAAATTTCCGGAATCGGCTCAGAACACCGGCCAGCGTTGCAGCAACCTGTGGATTCGAAGGGTCGATGCGCAGGACATAGTCTGCAACGATCGCATAGCCTTCGCCACTTTTATGATGGAATCCAAAGGGATTGGCCTTGGTAAAATGACGGAAAACGGAATAGACCCGATTGGGATTGTTGATGTCGAAGTCAGGGTGGGCCAGCAAAGTCTTCACATGCGTCAGCACATCGGGATGCTGAGAACTGGATTGCACCTGAAACCATTTGTCGATCACTAGGGCGTCCTTATGCCAACGCTTGTAGAAATCTGCTAGGCAAGTTTCCCGCAAAGGTGTTTTCAGTGGCAGAAGTGCGCTTAAGGCGCCGATCGTATCGGTCATATTCGAAGCGCTTTGATAGTGCTGCTGAATGAGTTGCAGCACTTCTGCCGATTCCTGCTGAGCCAAAAGCTGGAGGCAGGCGTTGTTCAAATCCCGACGACCAATGGCTTCCTTACTGGTTTTGTAGCTGAGATCTCGAGTTCTCTCGTAACACTTTCTCAATTCCTTCGAGCAGGTTTTAGCCAGTTCTTGCAAGAGCCAGGCGCGAGCGCTGAAGATGGCTTCCATCTCGACATTGCTTTCCCGCTGAATTATGTAATCCGTGGTGGGCGCTTGAATGCTCATAGCGACGAGGCGCGGATCGATTTGGGTATCATTCAAGAGACTGCGGAAGCCGGCAATGTAAGGCTCGTCCAGTTGAGTAACGGTGCCTTTGGCTTTGGCTAGAATGGTTTGTAAAGCCAGAGTCTGGGCCGCTTCATAGCGATTGAATGGATCGGTATCAGCCCGCATGAGTGTATAGAGTTCCGACTTTTCCAGTAGGATGTCCAAAATAACTGGTGCTGAAAATCCACGAAGGATCGAGGGAATCGGCTGTTCATCGACATTCGAAAAAGTAAACTCGGCGGCTTCTTGGTCAAGAAGGAGTAGATGTTCGTGGCTCTCAGTTCCCTTATAGCTCGTTTCCAAGGCATTGCCGCTGGTGCCGATGAAGGCGACGCGAAGGGGAATCAACTGAGGCTTTTTCTGAGTCTGACCCGGAGTGTTGGGCAGAATCTGCTGAACTTTGAGCTGTAAACTTTTACTGCCCGCATCATACTGCCGATGCACCTTCACCAGGGGTGTGCCGGCCTGCTGATACCACAATTTAAATTGGCTCATGGATTGCCCAGACACTTCCTCAATCACAGCCAGAAAATCTTCAATCGTCACGGCATGACCATCGTAGAGTGCAAAGAAACGATCCATCACCTGACGATAGCGGCTGGGGCCGATCATAGTGTGCATCATGCGAATGACTTCGGCACCCTTGTGATAGACCGTTGCCGTGTAGAAATTGTTGATTTCAATATAGCTTTCAGGGCGAACGGGATGGGCCATGGGGCCGCCATCTTCAGGAAATTGCTGTTCGCGGAGGAGCCGCACATCCGTGACTCGTTTCACGGCACGGGAGCCTTCATCCGAAGAAAACTCTTGATCGCGAAATACCGTAATACCTTCTTTTAAGCTCAATTGAAACCAATCGCGGAGGGTCACGCGATTGCCCGTCCAGTTATGAAAGTATTCATGACCAACCACTCCTAGAATTTTTTCAAAATCCTCATCTGTGGCTGTTTCAGGACTTGCCAGAATATATTTGGAATTGAAGATATTGAGACCCTTGTTCTCCATGGCGCCCATATTAAAGTCACTGACAGCCACGACCATAAACAAATCCAAATCGTATTCCAGTCCGTAGACCTTCTCGTCCCAAATCATGGCGCGTTTGATGGCATCCAGGGCAAAGGCCGTTTTGGGCAGATTCTCCGCTTCCACATACAGGTGAATATCAACCTTTCGACCGGATTGGGTGGTAAAAACATCGCTGGCTCGGCTGAGTTTTCCCGCCACCAAAGCAAACAGATAGGAAGGCTTAGGGAAAGGGTCATGCCAGACAGCAAAGTGCCGACCGCCTTCAAGTTTGCCTTGATCGATCAGGTTGCCGTTGGAAAGAAGGACAGGACAATCTTTTTCTGAAGCACGGAGAGTGGTTTCATAATCGGTCATGACATCGGGACGATCGAGGAAATACGTGATGCGACGGAAGCCTTCCGGTTCACACTGCGTATAGTAATTATTGCGGGAAAGATAAAGACCCTCGAGGGCCAAATTTTCTCGCGGATTAATCTGGGTCACCAATTCCAAGACAAAGGACTCAGGCAGCTGCTGGAGCTGAAGATGACTGGCGCTATGGTCCAAAGTCGGCAAATCCAGGGCTTTTTTGTCTAGCAGGGCTTCCACCAGAGTTAGCTCGGAACCTTCCAGGCGAAGAGAACGTGCTTGGCCAGGGTTGTGTTGATAGTGGATCACGGAACGGACGAGGGTTTTATCGGGGTCCAAATCGATGATGAGTTGGACCTTCTTCACCCAGTAATGAGGGGGGGAGTAGTCTTTCAATTGTACTGGCTGTGGAGCTTCTGCTTTCATAAAATATTATTCCGATTCATCAGTATGAAGTTTAAGCCAAAGCTCGAAGGGAGCAGCGGCGGAGAAGTAACAAGAGGAAAGCTCCGCTCATGGCGGCCAGAGTCAGCAGCAGCAAGGGTTGTTCCCGCCAGCTTTC
>JBGSRE010000441.1:0-2157 GCA_041737755.1 Oligoflexus sp. | reverse complement strand
CTGTGATCCTGTGGCAACCCTAATGGAATGCCATTTTATGATTGAGTCCAACTTGAAGAAGCCCGAGCTGGTGCGAGCCAAGCTGGATTTATCCCCCGAAGTTTTTGAAAAATCACTGGATCGATTGATTCAAGCAAAAATCGTCACACCCAAAGGCACGAGTTTGGAACGTTTGAATGGCGAGATACTCATATATAAAATTAATGCCGCGGCGAAATTCAATGCTATCTATTCTCGGCTTAAGGCCATTGAAAAAACCTTCCAAGTCGATCCCACTGATCTTATCAGTACGGTTATGTTCACCGCGAATGATGAATTTATTCAAAAAGTAAAGGCAGAACTCCTGGCTTTTCAAAACTCAGCCATGGAAAGATTTAGTAACACGGATGCCGATGACGTGCTCTTCATCAATGTCGATCTCTTTGCAGTGGAGTAGCTGTTATGCTCAGTCAATGGCTTCTGGCGCGCAACTATCGGACGACGATTAAATCGATAGTCGATGCAAAAGTCGCGGCCGGAGAAGACTACAGTTTTGCTAAGCTGGCAACTGCCACGCGCATCCAGCGAACCTTCCTCTCCCAGGTGACCAATCTCAAACAGCATCTCAGCAACGACCAACTCTTTGCCATTGCCAAGGAGCTTAAGATTAATCCCCAGGTAGCTGAGCATCTTTTGCTTCTAAGTGAATGGGAACGTTGCAAATTTGCGGCGCGGAAGACCCATCTGGAAGGAAAGCTGAAATCCCTGGAGCAAGCCTTGGTAGCTCACACAGCTTCTGACCCTATGACTAGTATCCAGCCAGACGCTTGGGATGATTATTTCTGTGATCCCAAGGCTGAAGCCGTGTTGCGTTTTCTCTCGATAGAACGCTATCGTCAGGAGCCAGGTTTGATACGAGATCGATTGGGACTGAGCAGTAAAAGATGGCAGGAGATTTTCAGAACACTGCTCGCCTGTGAATTAATCGAAACAAGGCAAGGGCTTCATTATCCTATAAAGACAGGCTTTTATGCGAAGGAGCAAAGTCCCGAAGAAAAGATTCGCCATATTCTGGCCCGGCTGAAGGTTACCGAACAAAAGCTGAAGCAGCGCAATATCGACGATTTTCTCTACAACTGGTGGATCATGTGCAGCCCGCAAAACAAAAAGCAGCTCAAAATTGAATATTTGAATCTGATCGAGCGCATCTATCGGGAGTCTTTGTTGCTTCCAGCAGAGGACGTGTATCAACTAAGCGTGGATTTGTTAACGCCGTAATGGCCACTGACCCGTCCTTTTAAGCACAATAAAAAATTAATAAATTAATTTCAAAACTTGTGCAAACCGTGCTAACAATGGAAAGAAGCTGGACAAAGAACTTTCCCTTTACATGAGCAAGCCTGAGTTGACTTGTGCCAAGCAGCTGGGAGAATGGAACAATCGGAATCGAGACGGCCTATGGCTGGACCTTTGCGTCTCGACCAAGGTCCCAATAAGAGCGAGTTTCCATCCTGGAGTTGATTTTGACCGACGATAAGCTCAGCGTAAAAACCATCTGCCAGCTCACCGGTATCAACGAACACACCTTGCGCGCCTGGGAAAGACGTTATGGGGTTGTGAAACCCAAACGTCTGGAAAATGGCCGGCGCATCTATTCCATCGAAGACTTGGAAAAATTAAAACTCATTGCCCTGTTGATTCGCAAAGGCTTTCTGATCGGTAATATCGCCAGTCATGCTTTGCGTGAACTCAGCAGTTTGCTCAATGAGGCGGCGCAGACTGCTGATATGGGTGACGCTGTCAGTCAGCAGAATTCTCGGGCTGAAGATCTGGCCTTGCGTATCGAGGAGGCCATCAGTCGTTACGAGCTGGTGAAGATCAACCTACTCCTGCAACAGGCCAAAGCCGAGTATGGGATCCGGGAGTATATTTTTCAGGTCGTGTTGCCACTGATGAAGCGCGTGGGCGAGTATGTCGCTCGCGAGGAATTTAGTATCGGCCAGGAGCATGCTCTCTCGGCTATCGTCAAATATCATCTTCTGCAACTCTTTTACCTGCTCACTCATTCCCATGCGACGCTGCATGATGATAAGTCGCCCAAATCTTTCGCTGTGGCAACTGCCGAAGGCAATTGGCACGAACTGGGGATTCTTGTTGCCGCTGTGCTCTGCTCCTATC
>JBGSRE010000990.1:0-4464 GCA_041737755.1 Oligoflexus sp. | reverse complement strand
TCGCCGCGTTTCTCCTGGAGGGCGTCTAGGTCAGGTAGGTCGATCGGTCTGTCTTTGTGCATAGAGACCTCCTCAATCTATTCATCGGCGCAGATTTCGAACAATTGAGTAACGTTCGTAATCTACTAATAGAGCAGAATTTCCGCTTTGGAGAATAAAGGACTAACTGTTAGAGATGATCGTCATCACACTTGTACGCCCAAGGGAATCTTACCTAGAAATAAGAATCGGCATCGGTTGAGACGCTCGAAATGCTTATCCTGAATGGCTTTGCCGATTGGCGTCAATTTGGCTTTAAAATTTTTTTGGTCCCCTAAGAGTGAGAATTGTAAAAAAATTTACATTTGACCGAGCAGCCGATCGTTGCTAATCACATGCAAAGTTCTCTTTACTATCTTCGCCCAAGCCCTTTTGGAAAGTGGAGAGAACGATACACTGAGGGGATAAGATGACTCGACTGATTGGCGTTCACGCCTTTCTGGGTGTGGCTCTGTGCGCAGCTAGCCCAGGCCACGCAAATGTATTCGATACCTACGGTCTTGGAGCTTCGACAGTTGCCATTGGCAACGCCACCACAGCCGGGGGCCCGACAGCCTATGCGGCCTACAGCAACCCCGCCCTTCTGGTCCAATCCAATCGAAGTGAGATTTCCAGTGAAGCCCTGCTCACTCGTTTTAACCTGCAGGACCTTCCATCAGGAGAAGCCGGGCGCTTGCCTCGAGATCCTGAGCAAGAATCCAAAGCCGATAATCTGCAAGGTGGCAGTCTTGGTTTGAATCTGAAGCTCACCGATGATCTTCACTTCGGACTCGCGACCTACATGCCGCAAGGCAGTTTTGGTCGGATTAAAGGTCTGTCTCCCTATGAAGCGACCTATCTCCGCTATGCCGAGCAGCAGCAAAAACCTGCTGTCTATACTGCGCTTGCGATCAAGGGCCCTTGGAACCTCGCCTTCGGTGCAGGAGCTTATTATTCACTGAAAGCCCGAGGACTTTTGCAGGTCTCACTCGACAGCAAGGAAGCTGAAGGACGGCTTGAATTCATCATGGAACCAGTCGTAGTACCTTACGTTGGGGTGACTTGGTCGGCAGGGGCGTGGGTCATCGGTGGCTTGTACCGACAAGCACAGGAAACGGAATCCAGCATCGAATCGTCCTTTGCCTTTAGCACCGAGAGTGCCATGCTGCCTTTTGATGCTTCCACCAGTTTGGTGCCCTTCTACGATCCCGCGCTGACCCGGCTCGGTTTCGCATGGAATGGCCAACGACTGCGAGTCATGGGCAGTTTGGAACAGGCCTCTTGGTCCCGATATAAAGCACCGGTTGTGACCATCACAGGAGCGGATGTCGCGGCTCTATCGGTGGAAAATAGCGCCGGCAATGCTGATCTTCGTGACACCTATGCCTTGCGTTTGGGGGTGGCAGCACCACTCGCTTTTGCGCAAAACCAAGTAGAACTCCGGGCAGGGCTGGAAGCTCATACTTCGGCCAATCGCGATAATTCACCAAGCTATGTCGTCGATCAGGATCGTCGCACTTTAGCCCTTGGTACAGCCTATCATTTCACCCCTGACGCAGAGGGGCGCCAGCTAACATTGGACGCAGCCTTGCAAATGAGCCAGCTCGCCAGCATCAATGTGCAAACTCCAAAAGGCTTGCCCATTGCTCTGGATGGTTCGAGCACTATCCAGACCTTGGTCGGAGGTCTTCATTATGCAATGTAAAGCTCATCTCCTGCTCATACTCGCGATTTTTTTGAGTGGAAGTTGCACGGGCAAAAAGAACGAGCTCACCCGAGGTGATGGCTTCGCTTTCTTTAAAAATTCTGAGTCTAATGAAGCCTGTGTCAATGCCAATCTTTCCCAATGGGAACTGAGCGGAGCCTTTTTGCATCGCCTGCTTACCTGCGCTTCCAATCGCAGCAGTGATGGCGGCGAAACGCTGCCAGCAACGCAAAAATTGCTTGGCGATATGACGGCCGATAAAATCCAAAAACTCGTGGATTTTGCCCTTATACCCGACGCCACAGCCATCACCCATGAGGGCCGCTATCCCTATCTTTTAGCCATCGCCAGTGTGCTCGATCGGGGCTTAACCGAAGGGCGCAAACAGGGTTTGGACTTGACTTCGGAACGATTGGAACTGCTCCAACCATTTCTCCTCAGTCTGGATCCGACGCGCGTCCAAAATCAACTTTCACTTTGGTCAAAGTCGGGACAGATGGAAAGGCTCTTGGGCGAGCTCGGCATTTTTCTTCAGTCGCTGCAGGATGACAGCATCTCAGCAATCACTTGGGAAATCTTAGCAGGCCAAAATTTTGGTCCACGTTTTCTGATCGTAAGCCAGGCGGTATTAAGTCAAACGCCGTTGATGAGCAGCCTCGACCAAGCTCTCAGCGCCAAACCCCTCGCTGTGCCCGATGACAAGGCCCGCCATGCGATGCTGGAAGACTGGCGTCAACCTCGCAGCGTCGATGCCCCCGAAAGTCTACTGGCACTAGCCAGTGCCCCGGAAAGCACCACGACTTTCGCCCATCATCTCCATGATTTTTCAGAAAAGCTTTCGGACGATGAGATTCAAAAACTCAGCAAGTTTGCTATCAGTTTTTGGAATGCCTATCGTAGCATGCCAGAAAAAGTTCGGGAGTCCGTCTCCTATCGCCTCGTCAAAGGCTTGGAACAAAGTCTGAATCATCAAAAGAACCCAGCCCAATGGTTTTTGTCAGTTGCTCAGGACCTGAGCGTCATGCCTGCTGCAGATTTGAATAGCATCAGTGAAACCCTGGGTCGACTTTTGGAACCTTCCAACGATCCGACCCTCGACACTCTCAGGTCCAAACTCTGGTCATCTCGCATGATGGAACAGATGCTGGAACTTATCACTCAAGGCGGTCCCGTGCCTGGCTGCCCAGGCATGACTATCAAGGGTCTTAAGGATCTGCCAGCCGATGACTTTGCAGCCAGCTATGCCGTTCTTCGCAGCTTGAATATTCCTCAAGAGGCTTGTCAGCAAAAACCACCGCTGAAGGTGGCCTTGGAATTCTGGTCGAATGTTGCTGTGGGTCACAACTGTTCCAGCGAAAATTGTCTGGAGCTCATTGAGCGCCCAACCGACCCTTTTCCATCCCAGTCTTATTGGGCTGATGCCTATGCTGAACCGGATACTGTGGTGCTACAAAAATTGGTGCGTAGCACTTTGATCGAGGCGCGCCGAGCTTTGGAACGGGATCAATATTTTCTGCGCAATCTTGCAATTGCCTATCGAGCAGTCTCGCCAGAATTTATCGATGGCATTTTGAAAAAATGGGATGCAAACCCTCCCAGCACCCTGCGCGATCTGGTCGCCTGGGAAGGTCGATTGATGCAAGATGAAAGCTATCACTCGGTCTTGCATGCCGACCCCTTGGAAAAAATGCTGAGTTTAAGGCTAGAGAATTTAGGCAGTTTGAGTCAGCAGTTTCACGAACTGGTCCCGGATAACAATCGAGACTTCGACAAGTCAATCAACCAACGCGCGACTCGGGTATTCGCTGGGGCTTATACCAATGGCCCCCTTGAGCAGGCTTTGCGCTATAAATTACCGGCTACTCTAGAAGGGCCGGATGATATTCTGCAGGACAGCAGTCTGGGCTGGCCCGAGGATGTGAAGAAGACTTTCCGTGAACAAAGATCGCTGCTGAGCTTTTTTCTATTCCGCTTTAAAAACGCCGATAGCATTTTTCGTAATCCTGAATTGGGTTCGTTGACCAACGGCTCTAATGTGCCGATTGCAAGTCTTGGCAGTCCCTTGCGCTATTCGGGATACAATGAACTGGGTGAAGCCAGCATTCAGCCGCGAGTGGATAATAGAATCATTCAACCCAGCCAGGGTATTCATGCCTGGAGCGAAAACGATAGTACCGCCTGGGGCCTATGGAACCAACAACTCACAAGCAGCAGTCTCGTCAGCAAGGACCTACCGCCTCGCGAGATGGGTTCCTTTGAAAGTTTTTCCGCAAATTTTGCCGGACTGATCAGTGACGAAATGCGCTGGAAAGATTTATCGAGCAAAGAAGAGCCGGTTTGGAGTCAATCTGCCCCTGGAATCAATGCGGAATTCTTCGATGTCGAAGCCTATCGCCCCGAAGAAGCTCGTATGCTGGCTCTTTACTATTTGCGTCACTATCACAAGCTGCCCAATGCCTTTCCAAGTGAGAAAACTCTGCCGCCGGTCTCCAGCGGCATGCTTCGTGGGTTCTTTAGTGGCAGTTCTTTGATCAGCACGATGGATGCCGACTACACACTCTTCGCAAAATTATTTCCAGAGACCCTGAGCGGCACCGCTGCCTCGCTGGAAGATCTATCCGCGCAGGCTTTGAGCAGTGCCTTGGATGGCAGTGAACTGTTTGCTCCCACCAAAATCAGCCCGGTGAGGGGGGTCGGTCAGCTAGCAGGCAAGTATCCTGAATTATTAACCAATACGAACT
>JBGSRE010000979.1:0-2468 GCA_041737755.1 Oligoflexus sp. | reverse complement strand
AATCCATGCGAGAAGAGTGGCTTCAATGCCACTTTCTTTGGCAATCCGGGCTTTATCGTCCACGGCTGTGCAGTAGCTAGAGGGATGGGGAGGATGCGAGCATTGACCCCGATTGAGTCGCAGCTGCCAAGCGATCCCATCATGAGTACCTTGGGCAAACGGCGGCGAGATATTTTCTTCAGCAGGATTGGTGTTTGTTGAAGAAGAGCTTGTAACAGTCCGGCATTGGACCAAAAACATTGCGATGATCGTGAGGCGACTGAGAAAATGAATCGACATGAATATCCCTCCATGATAATGGACGTCAGTCTAGCACAGGAGCTAGCGATGCCCTATAAATACAGCAAAAAGTGTAGGAATGGAAGCCGATGATTTTGGCCCTGATCATTGGCAGACAAGGGTTCCGCTGGAACAGAGGATTCCTTGCGAGTGAATGGTCCAAATGAGGCTTTCGGTCTGCCACTGGATTTGGATTTGGACGCTATTGGCTGCAGCAATGGGGGCCGGGAATTTGGCTTTTTGAATGCTAGAGATAGAAAAGTCCCTGCCAAGTGCTTGTGATAAAAGATCCAGTACCAGATCCAATTGAGCAACGGCGGGAAAAATTTTGCGCCCCGGGAAATGGCCATCGAAACAAGGATGATCCGCATGCAGATATATATCGCCCTGAATGCCTTCAGGAGTCTTTAGAATGTCTGTGAATATATTTCGCATCCCATCGACCTTAACTGTAAAGCCCGCCATTCACCTGAATCGTCGTGCCGTTGATATAGGAGCTGGCTTCGGAAGCCAGAAATCCTGCGACTTGAGCGACTTCATCGGGTCTGCCTATGCGTCCCACGGGAATCATTTTGATCTGCTCGGGACCTGCACTGCCCTCGACCAATTCGGTCGCGATCCAGCCTGGACTGATTGTATTGACTAGAATTCCCTTGCGCGCCACTTCTCGGGCCAGCGACTTGCCAGCGGCAATCAAGGCGCCCTTGGCAGCTGCGTAGTTGGTTTGTCCGGCTTGGCCAGATTCACCGGCAAGGCTGGCCATGAGAATGATACGGCCCCAACGCTGCTGAATCATGTGGGGAAGCAAAGCCTTATTGAGAAAGTAGAAGGAATTTAAACTTAACTGGATCGGATCGAAAAAGCTGGGCTCATCGAGAAAATAGAAAAGACCATCAAGCTTGGCTGCTGCATTGTGGATGGCAATATCGAAACCCGGCTGCCAATGCAGGGCCTCGGCGAGACAGTTTTCGATCGATTCTTTATCGTTCAAATCCATTTTGAAAGAGCGAATGGCATCGGGTCGACCCAACTCCTCACAAAGTGCAAACGCTTCCTGCTGACGGTTTCTATAGGTAAAGGCGATGACATGATCGGGAAGAGCAGAAAAATAACGAACCATTGCGGCGCCAATGCCACGACTACCACCGGTAATAAACACTCGCTTCATGAACTGAGTCCTTTAGATTCCTGGAAAAAGCTCATCCGAGCTTCAGCGATTTTTTCATTATGGAAGATGGCCTGCATGGATACCTGGCTCATCGCCGCCCATTCCGTTTCGATAAGCACTTCAACCCTTATGGGGTCTAAAGGCACCAAGCTTGGTCTTTGGAACAGGGTCCATTGCCGAATCGCCAGTAAAAAACCTAGCTGATGGGGATCATGCTTGTCCCTTGGAAAGGAACCTAGCACAGCTGCTGCTGATTGAGCCATGATTTCCAACAGCCAGTGGTGCCTGAAATGCTGCTCCGCGTTCCAGTAAGGTTTATCTTTCTGCAAAATGCTCAAAACGGAACCCCTCTTTTGCAAGAGATCTATGTGCAAGAGTGAGTTTACGAGAAGCATGGGACCTTGGTGTGGAATCAATGTTCCGGCGTCAATGATCTTGGGTTCAGATTCCATTGCGTGACCAAACTTTCTCCTGAATGGGAGCGCACGAGACGTGCAGCATAAGGCCGACCCTGATTCAGGAGCCAGGGTGAAATCCTTGAATCTTCTTCGCTAAAAATTTCTGGACTTTGTTCGTTGAAATCTGCGAAGGAGCCGCTTCGACAAAAATCCAATTGCGGGGCAAAAGGGGCCATTTCTTCGGTTCCGAGTAGCAAAACTTCCGCCTGGGCCGTGTCTGCAGCTTGATTTTCCAGGTACTCATGAGCGTGGATGACAAAGGCCATCGAATCCAAGCCAAATTGAATTCTTTGCGCGGCGAGCTGCAGGCAGTTATCGCCGGATAGAAATCCACCCGAGAGAGCAAAGCACGGATGCCGCAGCTCCTGAGTCATAGACAAATAAGCCAGAGCCGCATTCTGCACCGAATGCTGGAATTCTTTTGGAGAAACTGGCAGATCATGATCATAGATAGCCTTGGTCACCTGCAGCATCGCGCTCAATTCCCCGTAGGCGCTCGAATAGAAGAGAGATGTCACGCTGGGACTTGAGCTCGCTGGCAGCGGCTGAAGAAAAGAAAAGAG
>JBGSRE010000962.1:0-2963 GCA_041737755.1 Oligoflexus sp. | reverse complement strand
CTCCTTCACACTCGCAATGAGTTGCTTGAAATCCTCAATCTTCGTCACCAGAACTTCATCAGTTCGATTTCCAGCCTCATTGCTCGCAGCATCGTCTGTTGCGTAAACCCGTTCCAAACAGGCTGCCAAGGAAGAAATCGCCTGCTTCGTCTCGGTCGTAAAGCGGATCGAATCACTGAGCAGAGGCCCGCTCTGGGCCAAAATCTTCTGGCAGTGATTCAGTTCGTGATACTGCTTGGCCAAGAGAGTGGATATCTTCTCAGAATGCACCGTAATTTGACTTGTTTCATCCATGACCTTAAGCCCAAAGCTATTATGCCCTTGAAGAAAACGGTCCAAATGAACCATCATTTCCGAAGAATTCGTACCCATCTTGCGAGTTTCCTGCAGCTTCTTCATGTGGATATTTATCTCTTGCTGCAGCATCTGAAGCTCAGATGCACTGTATTTTACAGCCGCCACACTACTCCGATAGTATTCTCCACATTGATTCACCGATACAAAAGCATGATCGGCTTTGGAACTGGCCTGGGACAGATAAGCATTGGCCTTGCTAATTTCATCCCGCACCTCATGAATTGCATCCTTAATATGTCGCGCATAGGTATGAAACTTAGCCGCTAGCCCTCGCAATTCCGTCCCAAGCGGGAATAAATCCGTAACCCCATGATTGCTCTGACCCCTCACCATTTCCAGCGAAGCAGCCAAGGATTGGGCATTGATCTTTTCGGCGATTTCGTCGATCTGATCGGTCATCTGCACCAGACCATCCCATTTCTGAGCCAGGGAACCGACAAATTTACTTGCACCACTCAGGTTATCGCGAGATTCTCCAATAACTGAAATCACCGAATCATGAGCCTTGTTACCAGTATGAGCATTGTTTTGTATGCGCTCCAACTGTTCCTGAGCACGACTAATTTTTTCATTAAGGACGATCTCCCCTTGCAAAGATTCACCTAAGAGACGAAGCGTCGACCCGTGGATACTGCTGATATTTTTCGAAAGATCGACAGCATTATCCAGATTTTGTCGCATCTGACTCAGGATATCGACCAACTTATTCTTCTTCCAATCCACCCGATTGGTCGCTGCATAATTAGCACTTTCCCGACATTGGTCCATCAGTCGATGCAATCGCGTAGTGGCTTTCTGGATCTCATCGTGCCCCCCCACCAAACTCTCATAAGTACTTCGATTCCGGCTTTCTAGGAGCCGCACATTATCATTCACTGTGCGCACCAAAAGTCCATCACTCACCGCGATCGGCTGACTCTTCAGGCAGGTTTCGAGTTCCTCAAGGCCCTTCTTCAAATTGCGATAGACACCATTCATCACGGGATCGCTGGCGACATCGGGATCTGGCCTTTGCTGCTGTTCGACTTCTTTCTCAAACTTTTTCGAAAACTTCCGCTGCATAAAAAATGGGCTGAGACACCCCATCGACAGAAGGATGCAGCTGACTGCTCCCCACTGAAAGGCAGCCAATCCTTCACTGCACTGGATTTCCTGAGGACGATTGGGATTGGCCATAGGAATTTGCGAATCGCGAGGCGTTCTCCTTGTCAATCCTTCCTGTAAGTAGCTGTGGCTACGCAGATTTGTAGCTTGAAACAGAAGATAGATGGCCGTTAACTGAAGGAAAACGGAGGCGCAAAGAGCCGGAGTCTTGAGCTTGTGTAATCCGTCCATGGAATTCCCAACTCAATAAGTGTGTTGTAAGACAATCAGGAGCAAAGATCATTTCACTCCCGATTGGATTGTTAGTAAAGTTTTGCAGGCATTATGTCAACTGCTGAAGAGTTTTAACCTTTGTCCGGCTTTACCTCAGAAACTTTGGAAAGGACGGTTTGCTCCATTCTTTGCCGATGTACTTTAGTGGCCGCTAAAAATTCTGAATAGAAATTCCGACTCGCAAAACCAAAACTAGGAGAGTCATAGAGAAGAATGATCTCGGCTAGATCTTTGGTATTGAGTTGAGCCACTGCACGTTTCATTCCTCCCTGACCATGATTGTAAGCTGTCACAGCCAATGGCCAAGCTTCCAGTGCCTCATAGTTGCTGCGAAGCACAGCTGCTGCGGCACGTGTGGCCATGAGCGGGGAGTTTCGTTCGTCACGCTGCTTATTGACTTTGATAAAGCTCTTGGCTGTACCAGGCATCAGTTGCCAAAAGCCCGAAGCACCCACTTTGGAACGTGCTTTAAGATTGAACATAGACTCCACGAACACTATGCGAGTCAGATCTGGCGGCAATCCGTGGTCACGAAAGATCTTCTCCATCAATGGCAGATAGAGTTCGGCTCGATGGGAGGCATCGTAGAATGTATCTGCCAAGCCTCCCTGCGTACGCAGAATAGCATTGCCGCTCAGAAGATCGCGTATAGCGTGCTGCTTCAGATAGGCTTCCCAAATCTGAGCCTCGTACTTGCCCTTATTTCGAACTGCATGCCCCCCCACTACAAAGCGGCGTAAAGCTTTCCGGTAAGCTTCAATTTCTTTATCAGGCGAAACGATAGGAAGATCGGATTTTGGGCTATTCGAAACAGGTACTTTCAGAGTCGTGATGATGATATCGAGATTATCGCGATCATGGAGAATGAATTCGTTACTTTTGAATTCGCTGAAAACTTTCTCCCAAAAATTGACTTGACGTTGGATGACTGGCGGACTCGGGAACTCCTCTGCCGAAGCTGTTCCCATGAATAATGAGTCATGCAGCAACAAACTTCCAATGAGAAAGAGGCTTCTATTATATGCACGCATTGCCTATAAGCTCCCATCCCTGGCTAAAGTTTCTTCGGCGCCAATGCTTTGGTTGCGGCTGCAACTGAGCTCTTTTCTTCGCCGATTTTTGGCGGAGCACCGATTGCAGTGTATTCAACCATAGCTTTTTCCATATCTTGCATCTTGGCAAAAATCTCATCTAACTTTTGATTTTGATCCTTTCGGATTGCTGCCTCT
>JBGSRE010000958.1:0-1698 GCA_041737755.1 Oligoflexus sp. | reverse complement strand
TTTGGCTCCGCCGTTACCCACCATCATTCCCATCACATCAGGAGCAGCTTGCCAGGCGACGATATTCCATTTATCCGAAGCGTAGGCCTGATAGACGAGGCCCTGGAAATTGCCCTGTTCGGACTTCGGCAGTTGCTCTAGCTTTCCCTTCCAGAGAAAAAGAAAAAGTTTTTGCCGATTGTTACTACCGGTGAACTGCAGAGCCATAATTTTAGAAACTTCATAGTCGATCACCGTGCCACCGTTGAGCTCCCATTCACCAGCTGGTTCCCGCAATGGCTTAGGAGCAAAACCCAGATCCGGATAGCGTTTGAAATAGCTATTCAACTCATCCAGTTTATCGGTAGGGAAATCCAAGCGACCTTCGGGATCTTCGGCCATCACAATGGCTTCATAAATGAGCGAATCCAAGGCCTTGAAAGGGGCTTTTTTCTCGGCTCCAAAAAACTTGAATAAACCCAAGGCGATTAAACCGACAAAACCGATTAGCAGAACAAAGCGAAAGGCATTACCAAACAGCTCCGATCGACCGACATCATCGATATCATGGGCTTCATGATTGGCACGCGCCGCATCATCCTCGACGAGGTCGTGGATATCATGCATATGCTTTTCATCCAAATACAGACGCTGGGCCTCGATTTGCAATCGGCCACGACGAATGCCATAGTCGGTGGTCAAGCTTTCTAGCTTCAAACGCTTGGCGATTTCATCGAAGCGTTTGCGTTGATCTTGAGGCAGAGTTTCATCCAAATATTCGGCGAGATTGCCGTAAAGGAATTCTTCATCGTTTGATGCAGCAGTCTTCTGGGCCATGCCTTCGGTCCTCCTCACAGTCTATTCAAAGCGAAAACCCAACAGCCTCTTGCGACCGACAGTCAGGAAGCGACGTAATTCTGTGTCGTCCATCTTGGTAATCTCGCGCGCTTCGTCAACGGAAAGCCCGACGACATCGACCAGGAACAAGCAAGTCCTGGTTTCCAAATCCAAGGGTTTTAACAGAGGAAATAGCACGTTCTCGCTGCTGCTTCCTTCCTGATTCGTTTCATGATGCAGTTCCCAGGCGCGGCGCAGCAATTGAAGTCGGATGATCGATGCATCCTTATTCAAGAGTTCCGGCAAGCTCGGCACAATCGTTTCATAGGTTTTGTAAACCAAACGTCCAGCCAAATCCTCGCTGAGAGTCAAGGCAAACCCGAAGCGAAGAAGTGTGTCTGCGTCCTGACAGAGCGTTTCAACGAAGAAGGCTGCGGCCCCGGCATCGTACTGTCGCGCACCATTTTGAGCCATGTCCCGGCACCCCAATGTCAGCGGATAACCATCCATAATATTTCTGAATGCATAGTTTAGGATACCCCCTAAAGGACTTGGGTGGCAAGTATGGCTGCCTCATTGATCAAAGACGGTCTTTGGGTGATCGGAAAACGGCTAAAAAGCGGTTTTTGCTGAGGCCTTTCCCGTTCCAGTTTATAATGCCAAAGTTTACATCCTCATTGGAAAAAGGTTTCTATCGTGATTTGGAACAATTGGCTTATCGTAATCCCGGCTCGACTCAGCTCCACCCGATTGCCCCAAAAGCCTTTGGCTGATCTTGGCGGCAAACCACTTGTGGTGCGGGTTTATGAAAGGCTTCAAGTTGTGGTGCAGCAAGGCGCCGATGTTGTGGTGGCTACCGACAGCATGCTTGTGAGTGAAGCC
>JBGSRE010000428.1:0-6168 GCA_041737755.1 Oligoflexus sp. | reverse complement strand
CCTTTGGGCCTGGGGATGACGACCGCCGCGTTTGGTAAATGCTGGTATCGATGATTCTGCTCGCTGAGAATTGGGATCCCCGACGGCCCAATGCTTGGGCCTGGGGATGACGACGCCTCTGGATGACGACCGCCGCGTTTGGCAAATGCTGGTATCGATGATTCTGCTCGTTGAGAATAGGGATCCCCGACGGCCCTTTGGGCCTGGGGATGACGGTGTTTAGGTTTAGTGGAGGCTGTCTTTAAGCAGCTGTTCCGCCATCTCTTCGAGCTTTAGATTGAGGATTTGACCGCGAACCTGAAAATCAATGGCTTCGTACTGAAAATCGCCCCAATCTATAGGGAGATAAATCTCTTCATTTTCATGAGTTAGAAAATCTTCAAAATAAGAATCGATATAGTCGATCAAAAAGAGAGCAGCTTCGCCACGCTGAAGTTCCTCTTTCTCGTACATCACTCGGGCTTCCACTGGATAATAATAGCTCTTGTCCTGATTGGCCAGAATCACCTTCACAAAAACACCGCGACCTTTCACTTCGGCTTCGATCTTAAAACGACGAGCTTTGAGTGCCATCGCATATTTCGATTCCATCGTTTGCGCCAGGGCATTGCATTCGTCCTGTGAAAGAAATTCGCTATTGGTTTCCTCATTCATCATTGGGGCACCTCATGTTCAAAGTCTGCGGAATAGGATCGGCCAGATTTGGGCAGTACGATCAAACCGTGCAATTCTTCGTGAACCATATCGATAGCAGCATCGAGTATTTCTTCTAAATAAGCTTTTTCACCAACCCACCACTGTGCTTGCGCAGACTTCAGGTCCTGTCGCCAGCGCTTGAGCAAGCTGGGAATGCTCGCTTCATCACCCGCCGAGCGGATGCTTTGCATCGCATACTCTCGCAGAATGAGGTCGGTCGACTGATTCAGCGGCAAGCCACTTCGCGAAGCCAGGAACAGCGAGCCAAGAATAGTTTGGATATTCTTTTCCAATTCCATCAAAGCCGAAAGATTGATAACGGGTGCAAAGATAATACGATTTTGATCCTGCATCATGCGCATCGGCACCATAGGGAACCGATTGAATAAACCCTTAAGAACTTCTCCAGCTTGCAAGCCGATGTTGGCAATCCAATAACGATCCAGCTCGTGTAGAATTTGGCCCCACTGACGGGCTTCGTAGAATCGCTGTAGCCGCTCACTGCGTGGCCACTGCATGCTGACCAATCGACTGACGACCTCGGCACGCAACTCATCGACCAAGCTTAATCCGACCCGGAACAGCGTTCGTGTACTCTCACCGCGCAAAGCAGCAATGCCGACTTCCAGTTCACCCTGAGCAAGATATTCCAAACCCAAACTGAGCAAAGCTCTGCCCTGTTCCAAAAGACGATTGAGACCTGCGATATCATCAGGCTCTACTTGCGTTGCAGCACAAAGAGCGTTAGCCAGATACAAAAAGCCCTGATGAATGCTATAGAGTTCATCCACCGAGACATCGTGATCGCGTGCAGCTAACAGCACAGCATCCAGGAAAGACCCCGAGCCACCCTGCAAAGCTAGGCTCGACAGCTCCATCGAAGTCGTCACCTGACTCCATTGGGCAAGCAAGGTCCGGCGATCAATCGGCGCGAAAATATGCAGACTTTCTTCGTAACTCACGAAACCATCTTCTTCCAAACGTGCTCGCCGAAAACGAGCGACCTGAGCCATCTGTTCCGCAGGCGGCATAAAGGTGGCATGACCCAGGAGGGAATAGGCATAACGCAGATTATGCTCCTTGGCCCCTTCCATCAGCTCTTCGATAAAAGCGATCTCATCAGCATCTTCACTCAGAATTTCGTAGAACACCTTATCGCATGGCATGCGATAGACGCGATCGGACACGTCTTCGGCCAAATCAAAAGCGTTTTCCACTTCATAAACTCGGAAAAAACCTTGCAACGCCGACAACTGATACTCTTCATCCAGCTCCGAAAAACGCTCGAAAAGCTGCTCTCGACTGACTTCCGCAAAGGCTTTCATAAATTTAAAAAACTTTTTCGGAACCAGCTCGTCACGGGTCCAGACATCATAGTCCAGCATGCGTTCGACCTGCTCCTGACTCAAAAGTGGCAGAAGGTCGAGTGCATCCTCAATACCATGCTGCTTGATCGCATAGTAAAGCGCCTGGGTCGGCAGTTGCGGAACGATTTCAGCAGCCTGTGGATTCGTTAGGAGGGCATTGATATCGATGCCGGCGAGAAATCCCGAAGGAGGTCCTGGTTCCCATGCTAAATTCTGGTGGCCGGCATCAAGATTATCGGCGACAACAGAGTCTGATAGGCGATTTTCCATGATGGACTCCCTGGCAAAAAGACTGGAAGGACTCCGGTCAAGCCTTGATCCTTACACCTGTTTTTGGCCCTTGTCCATGTCTTGTTGGACAAAACCCCATCCTTCTAAATCCTTGAAAACAAGGCCAGACTTGGGGCGCAAGGATGATTCAAAGCGCGTCTTGCTAAAAGGCTTAGCCACCCTTACCCCTGTGATCATGGGCCGCTTCAAGAGTTCCGCTCAAAATTGAGATCGTGATCCTTTTTTAGTCACCACGCACTAAAGCCATACTCGACAGACTCGCAGCATCGCCCATGCAGCCTATTTCTAAGCTTTATTTAAGAAAAGTGCAGTCCAGTAAAGCTGACATCGGCTATTATGATGCAAACAACTTAGAGGAGATGCCTATGTTTTTAAGTCCTGGAGGATGGAGTCTGCTCGGTAGTATGGCGATGAGCCTACTTTTGAGCAGCTGTGCCATTCAAAACTATCCTGGCCAGCCGGGTGTTCGGACCAATGGATTCGCGAAACTGGATCTGGAAACGGTCGATGAATCGGGACTCTGGGTTTATGAAGTCACCTACGATAACTCGCCTAGCGGTGACGGTGTCGAGCAGGTGGTCACCAAGCTTTACCCGAATGCACTGACCTATACTTCCAATGTTCGCACCAACTCCGATGGCACCACCTTTCGGCATAAATTTCCCTATAAGGGTGCCAAAGTCCAGATGATCTCCATCCCCAAGGATGGAACTATTATTCTTGCTCCTGACAGCGAAGTCGTCGTGCTGGTGGATTATGATATTTCGATGGACGAAATAGATGACCGCAATTTAAGCGAAGAGGGTCTGTTCACTCGCCCTGCTTTTGCAGAAAAAATGCTAGAACAAACTCGCCAGCGCTGGAATCTCCTGAAAGCCGGTGAGTTCGCTAACGGAAAATTAAATTACAGCATTGGTCGCGTCCGCATGAACAAGGAAGAACTCGACTTCTCTCAGGACCCCATCAAACTTTCAACCACCCTTTCCCAGACTGGGATCTTGATGAATCTATCATCCATTCATAAAGAAAAGATGCGCAGTTTCATCAATGAGAAGTTTCCCAAAGGCTATCTGGGCGAAGTGGAACTTGTTTTCGTAGACGGTACAAGCTTCAAAGTCAATGTCGGTTTAAATACGATCGAAACGGCCAAGGCCAGTGGCAAAAAAATCGTCATCCAGAATATTAATTAAAGGGACTTCTTCATGATGAAACGATGGTTGGTCTGCCTCTTCATTTGGAGTTGGGGCGCTGCTCTGCAGGCGGAGTCCTATATCATTCTGTTTAAAAATAACCGAACTGCCTTGACCAGTAAAGATGCTCACAAGCAGCAGATGGAAAACAAAAAACAAAGCAATACGGATCGAATTGAAAAACTTTTTCTTGCTCTCGGTGTGAGCAAAACTCAAATCGTCTACCAGGACCTTTGGCTGGTCGCTGGAATGGAAATGAAGCTCAAGCCAGAAGACTTGCCGCAGATTCAAAAACTAGACTTTGTGGATCGAGTCCTACCCAATAAAACCCGAAAGTACATCACACCCACGATCCGCAATGCCCCGATTGTCAACGACCCAAGTTGGGGTCTGCGCCGCCTCTCCTTGCCGCAGATTCGCACTGACTTTCCAGAAGCCGATGGAACCGGTGTCCGCGTTGGTGTGATCGATACTGGCATTCAGAGTCGTCATCCCGAATTCGAGAAAAAGAATAAGGTCGTTTTTCGTGACTTTGTCAATGGCATCCGCTACGCTTACGACGACAATGGCCACGGTACTCATGTTTCCGGCAGCATCGCCGGTGCTTCGACGGGGATGGCGCCGAAAGTTGATATTTATATGGCCAAAGCTTTTGGAGCGACTGGCAGCGCTTCGGATGCCTGGCTGCTCAATGCCATGCAATGGCTTTACGATCCCGACAATGATCCGACTACCGACGATTTCCCACACATCATTAACAATTCGTGGGGCCTTGATATCCCCTTCGACATCAATGATCTCGAAGAATTCGAAGCCTTTCATCGAGCCATCATCGCCTGGGTTGATTCCGATATCATTCCCGTTTTCGCAGCGGGCAATAGCGGAGCAGCGCCGAACGGCATGCCGGGCGGATTTGCTGAAGTCCTTGCCATTGCAGCGATCGATGCTAGCAGTGTCGTAGCTGATTTTTCCAGTCGCGGCCCCAACTATTGGCGCTTGGGCAAATCGGTTCAGACACTCTTCAAGCCTGATTTCGCTGCACCAGGTGTGGATATTTTTTCCGCATGGCCAGGCAATGGCTATGAGTATCTTTCCGGCACTTCCATGGCGACACCGCATGCGACCGGCAGTATTGCGTTGATTTTGCAAAAGACGGGCCGGATTAGTAATGCCGATCTCAAAGCGATTTTGCTTTATTCCATGGAAGCAAAGTTTGATTTCAATTACGGCTCGGGCATCATCAATCCGTTGGCTGCTTTGCAACAGCTGAGCATTCCTCCTCTGAAGTTTTCTTCTGAAAGAAAATCCATAAGTTTGCCCGTCATCACTCCTTAATTAAAAAATGCCTGGGTCTTTTGCAGGGATCCAGGCATCCGTTCCAGCCAGACTAATTGTCTTCCGTATTCACTCTATCGACTCTACTCGCTCGTATCCTAGGGAACCGTGATCTTAAGGATTTAATGCAGCTCATCGGACAGGGTGAAATTTATTCTAGCCATACTTTTTAATGTTCTCTTTGACGATCATTCGGATGAGTGTTTGATAGCCGATCGCCCGTTTATCAGCGGCTATTTTAAGCTCGACAATAAGCTCGTCAGGTAGGGTGATCGAAATCTTGCTGCCCACTGCAGGACGACCTTTCCGCCCTTTGACAATCGCTCCGCTACTGATATTTTCCGACAAGTCGGTGCTATCAAGCCACTGATCAATAGCAGATTCTTCATTAACTAGGCCTCTATTTGACTTTTTCTTGGTAGTTTTTTTGCTCATTGACTCGCATGCTCCTACACGAAATGGGTCGAATCTTGCTGCCACGAATAGTCCAGACGATCGTCATATATTTGCCATCGCTGGTCTTTCCATACAATACGAAGCGGTCTTCACTCCAATCAACCCCTTCAGGCGGCTTGATTTTCCCGCCCAATACGAAATCGCCATTAAAAATCGACTCCACTTGCTCGACGCTAACAGAATGCTTGGCAAGCTTTTCTGTGTTTCCACGATCCCAATCAAGAATCTGACTCCATTCATCGTTTAACCAGGATAGAACAACCGAATCATTGACGATTTCCACTTCGACAACCCTCTTATCGGCATATTTTAGATATCTTTTAGAACCCAGTCAAAGAAAAAGATTTTCTATATAACACCATTAAATAATGGACATAAATTCCGTAACGCCCGCACTTTGACTGGAGCAGCTACGCATGTGGACCAGCGAGTTGAACTGCCGCAATCTTCCCCATTCTTCCGAACAGAATCCTTCTTCTACGAAGTCAGAACATGGTGGTTACAGCTTTAGAAGCGGGATATTTCGGTGTATTTTCATTGTTTTATATGGTTAGACAAAATTATTCAATCCAAGCAGGGCTCTTTTCGGCCCCCTCAGCACCACTCATCATTCGCGAGCCGCATTTTGACCCCGGCACTGGCAGGCGAAGCAGCAGGCAGGCCTGTATGTTTGAGATAACGCGCGATCTGGATAGGGTCAAGGACCGCCGCAATGATTTCCAGTTCACTCTTGCAGAGGGGACATCGTGAAACATCGATGGCGAAGACCCGTTTTAAAAGCCTCCACCATAGCGATATTGTACAGCGCTTTTCTGAGTCCTCGGAATAGCGGC
>JBGSRE010000922.1:0-4858 GCA_041737755.1 Oligoflexus sp. | reverse complement strand
CGCGCTGTTAGCCAGAGTGCTCGACCATGGGGAGACTTCTGAAACAATCAGACGTCCGACATTTCCAATACCGGGAGAGGACCCTTAGGTTGATAGGTAATAAGGCGAGGTGCATCCACTTCCATCGTGGTACTGGCTGGGTCACGCCCGGGTTCTCCCCTTTGGCTGATCAAGACCCCATCGAGGTAAACCCTTGAGCTGCTCCAAGCACTATTCAAGCTGAAATGTAAAGGTCGCGCAGGATCGACAAGAATTCGAACGAGATAGCTGCCATAGCCAAATCTGGGATAGGCACTTGAGCTGTTCCAAAAGGCAGGAACGCCGATAAACTTGGGATTCTGACGTTCCTGGGCGCTGACAGCAAATTGTTGCCAATAGAATATCGCCTCGCCTTGCACCCGCACCAATTCATCGTTTTCAGGCAACCATTGCCGCAGATCCAGCACGCCCTCTTTCATGGGTGGGTTGGTTTCGGCCCAGGCCAAGCTCCATAGCGATGCCAGCAAGCTGAAGGCAAGGCCCAGCAGAACTCTCTTGCCGAATAGGATGAAGAACCGGTTGCGCATATGCCTCGAACTCCTGGAGGTCAGCCCCTCTATCGGTGCTTGGGCGGGGGAAGTTAAGATTGTCGATGCCTTGGAGCGAGAAATTGTTCTTGCATGAGATCTGTCGCTCTTGGGAAAAGGACGAATAAAGAGAAAAAGTCCAATAAAAAATGGCCTGGGAATCGAAGTTATAAAGGCGGTGGATGGGGTAAAAGCGTGAGCATTTTTTAGGAGGCAGCCCGAACACCAGCTCTATGCAAGGCTGGAAGATCCCCCTTACAATAGATCTAATAGGATCGGTGAGGATTGGCCATGAATGCATTGCAAAGATGTTTGGGATTGAGTGTCGCTCTCCTGCTAGTGTCTCCCGCCTCGGCAGTTCCGGAGCATCAGTTTGAGCAGGAATTTACCAAGAGAGTGATGCCGGAATTCTGGGCCACCGGCGAATCGGGATGGCTCACCGCCGCGGATGGCATGCAAATTCACTATCGTAAGTACCTCAGGCCTCTTCAGGATTCGGCGTTGATCATCTCGCCTGGGCGAACCGAAGGCACCTTCAAGTATGCGGAACTTATTCATGATCTGCAGGACCTCAATCTGGCAATTTTTATCATCGATCATCGGGGACAGGGCGCCTCAGGCCGCGAAACACCCGAACGTGAGATGCAGTATGTGGCAGATTTCAGCGCCTATAAAGATGATCTCAACCAGTTGATGAAGGAGGTCGTGGAGCCTTTGGGATTTAAGCGGCATTACGCTTTAGGCCATTCGATGGGAGCCAATATTCTTGCGCTTTACATGGTGCAAAATCCGAAGGTCTTTGCCAAGTTCGTAGCCTCTTCACCCATGCTGGATTTAAGCCCGTCGCCCTTTGTTTTTCAGCGTGTGGCTCATGCTTTTGCCAGTTTGATGTGCTGGTTAGGCTACGATAAGACCTTTGTTTTTGGTAACGGACCCTATCAGTTGAATGAATCCTATCGAGGGACGGGCAGCGCGGTTCGCTTCCAAGCTTTCAAGGAACTCAGAGTCCAAAGGCCGGAAGAAAGGGTCGGGGGCGTCAGCTGGCGGTTTGCGCAAAAGGCTTTGGTGGCAACCTGGGATATGCGTCGCGACGCCGAAAAATTGATTATGCCGATCCTCATGTTACAGTCGGGAAATGATGATGTGGTGTTGACCGGAGGGCAGGATTATGTGTGTCAGCGTGCTAAGCAATGTAAAAAAATCAGCTTTCCTGAAGCGCGTCATGAACTGCATATTGAAACCGATAATATCCGTGATGTCTGGCTATCGAGTATTCGAGGCTTTCTCACCAATCCTTAAAGGCTTTCGATTCATTCTGCTGCTCATGCCACTGGCCTGTGAGGACGGCTCGCCCCAGCAATCCCTGCATTCTTTGCTCGATGGGACCTGGTGGTCGAGCTGTATGAGCAGACAGGATTGGTTTGCTTCCTATCGACTCGAACTGGATTTTGAGCAGGCTCGCCTTATGTCTCTTAGGGAGCATTACTTTGCTGATTCCGATTGTATCGATTCCCGCGCCGACTTAGTTTATTCTGGGGACTATGCGCTGCAGGTTACCAGTCGGGACTATGTTTATGGTATTGACCTTATCTTTACCGAGCAGAAAGTGGAACCGCTCAATGCAGCTGGCAGTGAATTGCTGCAGGAGTTAAACTTTTGTGGGCATTCGGTCTGGTCACCCCTAGAAGCACAAGCACCGGTGATTTTTGATCGTGCGCTCTGTTCTGCATCGGGTCCTATGCCTCTGAAAAATTTTAATCTGGTGCGTATTACTCGAGGCAGCAGTTTGGAATTTGGTGCCGACCTGATGATCGAAAGCGAACGACCTACGGAGGTTAGGAGTTCGGAACCGACTTGGCTATTCTTATCGCAAGCAAAACTGTGAGTGTGCCATGACTCTTCCACGCCGCATGTTTCAACTGGGCCGGCATCAAAAAAAGCGTTGGCTCATTAGCTTGGGGCTGGGCAGCCTCTTGATGGCCTTGCTCTTATGGGAAGCAGGGCAGAGCCCTTCTATCAGCGTAAAAAGTAGTCCCTATGTCGAAGAATGGGCAAGTGAGTTCGACGCCGCAGGATCGATCGATGTTTGGCAGCGCAGTTCAACGCAAACTCTTCGTAATCCGGATCGTTGGGAAGGGCGCGCCGCGACTCAGCAGATTCAAAAGGTTCGTCAATGTTTGACTGGCAATGGCAGCGGCGCGATCGCCCTGTGCCTCGGTCAAGCAGTGCCCCAATGGAAGAGTCATCCTAGAAAATTACATTCTTTCTTGGAGGCTTTGCGTTACCATGAGCGGCAGGTCGGGCGTCAAGGTGATGTCGGAGTGGTCTTGGATCAACTGGCTAAATTAATGCCCGAAAGTCGGGATTCTATGGAAACCTATCAATACTGGTTGGCTATTCAGCGACATCGTTGGGATCCCATGAGCCATCGTCTGGGCAAAGCTGTGCATCGTTTTCGACCTCGTTATCTTGGACTGCTTCTGCAGGCAGACCAAACCGCCCGTCAAGGCTTGCGCAGCAGTTCCATGGCGCTCTATGAGGCGGCGTCAGTTTCATTTTTGGATGCCATGCTAGAGAAAATGCGGCTCGATGAATCGATTTCTATCGAAACTTACAATCAAAGCCAAGATCTCAAAGATTTAGCGCGGCTCTACATGCAGTTTGGCTGGTGGCCCGAAGCGGAACGCATACTTTATCATCTCGCCGAGCAGGAGCCTTCGGATATGGGCCTCCTGGCTCTTCTGCAGCAGCTGCGACAACGACAGACTCGTTGGCAAGCAGGTTGACCGGTTGGGTCTAAGGTCTTGCTAAATTTTAAACAAGAATTAATCTCTTCACTGGAGTTCTCGTCCCTCGGGATAAACTAAGGAGTTTTAACAAATGCTAGGTAATATCAGTCGCATCATGATCGGTCTCGGTCTGAGTTTAGGTCTGGGTGGCTGCGGCTTGCAGTCCATCCCCCAAGCCAAGAACAAAGTCGACGCTGCTCTGGCGGAAACCACAAACCAGTATAAAAGACGTGCTGACCTCATTCCTAACTTGGTTGCTGTGGTCAAAGGCTATGCCTCGCATGAACAAGAAACTCTGACAGCGGTGGTGGAGGCGCGAGCCAAAGCTACCCAGACCACGATCAATCCTGGATCCATGGATCCGCAAAAGTTGCAGGAATACATGAATTCCCAGGGCAACCTCAGCCAGGCCTTGGGTCGCTTGATGGTGGTGGCGGAGAGGTATCCTGATCTCAAAGCCGATGCCAGCTTCCGCGACCTATCCGCTCAGTTGGAAGGGACGGAAAACAGAACGACTGTCGCTAGGCAGCGCTACATTGAGTCTATCAATGCCTTTAATGATCTGATTACCGTGCCACCAACCAGTTTTACCAATAGCCTGATCTATCATCATGAAAAAATGCCTCAGTGGTCCGTGAGCGATCAGGAAAAACAACAGATCGAAACGGCACCAAAGGTAGAATTCAAGTGAAAAAAAACCTGCGGCTGTGGCTGCTGCTCCTCAATGTTCTAAGCTGGACCTCCGCATCGGCGGTCACAACAATTCCAACCTTGACGCAGCCGGTCATGGACACAGGTGCTTTGCTATCTGTCGACACCGAAAACTATTTGAATCAGCAATTGCGCGCTCTTCATGACACAGGCGGCAGTCAGATTGTAATTTTTACTGTTCCCGTTCTGGATGGGGAAACGATAGAAGAGCTGGGGATTCGGACGGCAGATGCCTGGAAACTTGGATCGAAAGAAAAAGACAATGGTGTCATCCTCTTGATTTCCGCTCAGGATCGAAAGCTTCGTATCGAGGTGGGGCAGGGATTAGAAGGGCAGCTCACCGATGTCTATTCCAGTCGCATCATTCGTGAAAAAATGACTCCGCTCTTTCGTGATGGGGATTTCGATGCAGGTGTTATCGCTGGCATTGCCTTTATCACATCCTATACAGACCCGGATCATAAGCTTCCCTTGGATGGGTCCCCAAAACGCAGCCGCCGCGTGTCTGGCGATGCTAAAGGCGGGTTTCTGCCTTTTTTAGTCATGGCTTTTGTATTTCTTATTATCTTTCTTAATAAAATTGGCGGCGGTCCGCGTGGACCGGGAAGTTCCTTCAGACGATCCGGTTGGGGTGGCCCGGGATTTGGCGGCGGTGGTTTTGGTGGCGGCGGTGGTTTCGGTGGCGGCGGTGGTTTTGGTGGTGGCGGTGGTGGATTTTCAGGTGGAGGGTCCTCAGGATCATGGTAAAAGAAATTCCTCAATGGCTGAGCTCTTATCTGAATCTGGAAGGAG
>JBGSRE010000893.1:0-4228 GCA_041737755.1 Oligoflexus sp. | reverse complement strand
AGTCAGGATGCCGCTCAGCGCGAAGACCCCTTTACCGAAGATTCGCAAGCAGCCGATAGCATGGATTTCCAATCCGATGCAGAGAGTGCCGAAGACTTGGATCTGGAGACAGAACCGGAACTTGATTTGGCAGATGAGCTGAGTGATGGAGACGATCTGGCTTTGCCCGAAGCTAAAGCAAAATCAACAACTCAATCAATATCAAAACCAAGATCACTGGCTTCGGATGATGACATCGATATGAGTGAGCTCGATGAAGATCCCGTCACTCTCCATGACGATGCTCCCGATCAGCTGGAAGAAATCCCCATTAAGCACAACGAAAATGGGTCGCTTGAAGATGACCTTTCTCTGAATGATTTGGATGGCGATCTCGAACTGGAAGCCTTATCCGATGAAAATTTAGGATTGGAAGACGCTGCTGCTGATGCGAAGATAGCACAGGAAGAAGAAGATCTGGTCCTTGACCTTGATTCGCCCGAAGAAGATCTGGCTTCGCCAATGGAAGCTGAAGAAGAAGTCGATTTGGTGCTGGCTCCAGAATCAGCTGAAGACTTAGAACTGTCGGTAAAGGATAGCCTCACCGGCGACGACGATCTAAGTTTGAATGATGACACTCTCTCTCTGGAAGATGAGAGTGAATTGAATCTTACCGATGGTGAGCTGCTCAATGATCCCGTCATGGAAGACATCGATGCAGAAGAGGACCTTTTGCTCGAGTCTGACTCTTCGGGCGAAATGAATGAAGATCTGGAAGATCTCAGCAGTTTGGAAACACCGGTGGATATCGCCGAAGACGAAGGTGAAGTTGGTAGCCTGGATGCGAGCAGCTTGGATGATAGGAGCGCTGAAATTCCTGAAGATGATCTGGAATTAGATGACAGCGATTTGGCTGTTTCGGCCTTGTCTGAAGAGGACGAGTTGGACGTGGCTCCATTGGCAGAAGAAAGTGACCTAGAACTGGATGAGAGCATGAGCCCCGATGATGATCTGTCGGAAGCTTTGGACGATACTCCACTCTCGGCCCAGGAAAACTCTGTGGATGAGGATTTGGAAGGTATTCCTGAGTTAGATGAAGATCTGGCTCTGGAACAGGTCCCTCTTGCTCAGCCTAAGGCTGTCAAGCCGGTGGCTTCGACTATGAGCGAAGATTTTGGGGAAGAATTGCCGGAAGATGTCCCAGATCTTTCCGATGAGGAAGAAAATCACTTTGAGCAAAAGCTACATGCCTCTATCGATGAAGAAAGTCGAATGATGGCTAAAGTAGATAAGGATCCTAATATCGGGGATCGGCAGGCGGCCTTGAGTTTGCTGGAACAGAATCTGGACGTGGATGAGGATGACGAGCTGGAAAGCCAAGCGGTGGAAGAAGTGGATGAGGAGCTGGAACCTATCAATGAAACCATGGAAGAATTTCCAGAACCAGGTTCAGGAGAACTGGCCCAAATCAGCTCTCGTCAGCTTGGTCAGAAAATGCATCCTGGATCAAAAGATCAACAATTCAAGCTCAGCGCCATCAGCTTTCAAGACGATCATATGCGGATGACCTTTGAATCAGGTGCCTATGTGGACTTTGATATGAGTGCCCTTGGCATCGGCGAAGAACGAAACTTCCGCCTTGGCTTGCAAAATGTATCGGTGACGAGTACCAGCGATGGCTATATTCTGGGAGTGGATGGCATGCGTCTCTTCCATCCCAAAACGTCTCTCCCTGCGGCATCCTGAACTTGCCCCTGGATTGCTTGCTCCGTTTTTCTTCGTCGGCTCTTCATTTCTTGCCAAGTTGCTGCTCCGGCCCTATTGTCTTTCCTATTGTGGAAAAGCTCAAAAATCCAGATATGGAGTGATTTGAGTGGATATGACATTAGGTCAGATGAAACCTGGCCAAAAAGCTCGAATCGTGAAAGCACCTGATTCCAATGGTTTGGGTGGACGTTTGATCGAATTTGGGTTTGTGGCCCATGCTCTGCTGGAAATTTTGGCTGAAGCTCCTTTTGGAGGAGACCCCATCCTGGTCCGTATTCATGGCACCCGAGTGGCCATCCGTCGGGACGATGCCTCAAGCATACTCGTCGCTCTCCTTGAAACATAAAGTCGGATAGAACGCGATGTCATCTCCTAAGATTCCTACTCTAGCGCTGGTTGGTAGTCCGAATTGTGGCAAAACCGCGCTTTTTAATGCTTTGACAGGTTTGCATCATAAAGTAGCCAACTACCCTGGCGTTACCGTTGATTGGGCGGAAGCCTCGAGTCGCAAACAATTTGGAGCTTCTTGGAGCATCCTTGACTTGCCCGGCACCTATAGCCTTCAGCCACAAAGTGATGATGAACTTTTAACCCGCAATGTCATCTGCCGTGAAGGACAGAGACCCGTCGAAGCAGATCTTTTGCTCTGTGTGGCGGATGCCAATAATTTAAGCCTGCACCTGCGACTTTTGTTAGAAGTGCTGGCCCTTGGACAGCCGACGGTTTTGGCCATAAACATGATCGATCAGGCCGAAAAAAATGGAACCGTTCCGGATCTTGCCTTGATGGAAGCGGAACTTGGTATCCCTGTCCGGGCTGTCAGTGCCATTAAAAATAGAGGCTTGCAGGATCTGATGCAGACTGCGCTGGCGACTCATGAACAGCAGATAAAACCGAAGCTTCGCCAATTGCCAGAGGATCCGGTGAGCCGCATTCAATTTATTGAAAAGCTGCTGGCCAAAGCTCAACCTCAAAGCAAGTCACGATCGTGGGCCATGACCGATGGCATTGATCGTTGGTTGTTGAATCGATGGACGGGGCCTTTGGCGTTACTTTTGATTTTTTTGTTAGTCTTTCAGGCGATTTTTTCCTGGGCAGCTCTTCCTCAAGGATGGATAGAAGAGGCAATGGCACACATGGGATCAACGATCGGGCAGCTGCTACCCGAAGGACTTTGGAAAAGTCTGATCGTCGATGGCGTAATCAACGGAGTCGGGAGTGTTATCGTCTTTCTGCCGCAAATTCTGATTTTGTTCTTTTTTCTGTTGGTTTTGGAAGATTCCGGATATATGGCGCGAGCCGCCTTTCTGCTGGATCGCATGATGCGAGGCGTAGGCCTGAATGGACGGTCGGTGTTACCTTTAGTTTCAGGATTTGCCTGTGCTATCCCGAGTATCATGTCGACCCGAATTATGGGCCATCGGCGTGAACGTTGGGTAACGATTCTGATCACGCCCTTGATGACCTGTTCCGCTCGACTTCCGGTTTATACCCTACTAATCGGCGCCTTCATTCCCAAGCAGAAGGTGTTCGGAATTCTCAATCTGCAGGGATTTGTGCTCTTTTTGCTTTATATTGGCGGCATTGGCTCGGCTCTTGGAATCGCCTGGATTATTCAGAAATTTGGCTGGGTTGGCGGCAAAAGCAGCTTTGTTATGGAACTGCCGACCTATCGATTTCCATCCCTGTCGAATGTGCTACGGGGACTTTACGATCGAGGCCAGGCATTTCTCTTGCGGGCTGGGACTTTTATTATGTCAGTCGTGATCATCCTCTGGTTTCTTGCCAGTTTTCCACTGGCTCCTGAAGGCGCAGAACTTCCCAGCATTCATTATTCCTTTGCTGGTAAAATGGGCCAATGGCTGGAACCCTTGTTTGCACCTCTGGGTTGGAATTGGAAAATTGTCGTGGCGTTGATCCCTGGGTTTGCTGCTCGAGAGGTTCTGGTTGGAGCGTTGGGTATGGTGTACTCGATTGATTCTACCTTGGGTGATGACCAGCAAATAGCGGCCCTCACTTCGATTCTGCCTCACGAATTATCCTTGGCGGCGGCTGTGGCACTCCTGGTGTGGTATATCTTTGCGCCCCAATGTTTTGCGACTTTTGCTGTTATGCAAAAGGAAACGAGATCCTGGTCGATGACCATAACTGGATTTTTGTATCTCTTGGTTTTAGCCTATGTCAGTGCTTGGGTAGCCCACGGCCTGACGACGGCTTTGCTATAAAGAGGATGCCATGCATGGATGGGATTATTTGATTTTTGGTCCGGTGCTGCTTGCCACTATTTACCTGTGGCGCCGATCGCGTTCGAAAAAATCGAGCTGTGCGTCTTGCTCGACATGCCCAGCACAGAGCTGTAAAAAAAAATAAAGAATGCCGACGGGTCACGATCGGTCAGTTCTTCACATTTAAAATTGCCAACAGCATTGAAAGTCGATCAACTGGAGAAGAGTTCTTAACGAATGCCGCGCGGTTCAAAGGT
>JBGSRE010000885.1:0-24967 GCA_041737755.1 Oligoflexus sp. | reverse complement strand
GCGGAAGAATCTCAAATTAGCCAGCGTGTGAAGGTCTTTTTGGAGCTGTCTGGAGTTGGAGAAGCATCTGCTCATGCATTGGCTGAAGGTGGCTATGTCACAATTGGTGATATCGTCGCAGATTCAGTCGAGGAAGTGGCCAATAAGACCGGGTTGTCGATAGGTGTGGCGCGTACCATTCAAATGGCCGCTGATCGCTATCTTCAGTCTGAATAAGGCGAACTAGGGAAAAGGCTGCGGCGAGACTGGAACGATGGAAGCATGACAGCTCCACTTTCCCTTCGAGTCTGCAATAAAATATATCTGTTTGAATGCTAAAGATAGTTGGGGGACTCAGAGCGAATGTCCAAAATTCGTGTCTACGAATTAGCCCGCGAGCTAAAGATCGAAAGTAAGCTGCTTGTCAACAAGCTTAAGGATATAGGGATCGAAGTATCCAGCCATCAGAGTACTCTGACGGCTGATCAGATCGTCCGTATCAAACGCGAGCTAAGTGGGGAAGGAGCAGGAAAGGCTCCAAAAACCAGCCCGTCCGTTATCCGGCGCCGAAAAGGGCCTGGAGAGGAAAGGGATGCAGCAGCGTCTTCGGAAGGAGACGTCGATCAGGAGATGGCGGCAAGCTCTGACATCCCAGCCCATGAAGAGGCCGGACAGGAAGTTGCCCACCACGCGGGTGCTGCAAATGTGCTCGAGCCAGGGATAGAAGCAGAAGCGGTTGAAGGAGAATCTCTGCCTGAAGTCAGACAGCCTGAGTCTTCTCATCCTACGCATACCGAACAAGCTACAGCCAGCGCCGCACCGGTGACTCAGGCTATAGAAGCAGTTCCCGATGATGAAGAAGACGAAGTGGAGCCGGTAAACCCAAGCCCGCGGATGGATTCACGGCCGACGGCCCCTCCTCCCGTGCGTCAAGAGGCGCGTGCTCCGAGCCCAGCGCCAGTCAGCGAAGGACGACCCATGCAGCGCGCCCCAGAGAGTATGGCTTCGACACAAGATGCGGGGATGGTGAAGATCGTTAGACGCGACGCACCTCCTCCTCCCATGCCGGCTGCGGGCGCAAGTCCGAGACCTCCTGGGGGAGCAACAATAGTCCGAAGGCCTCCGCCGGAAGACGAGCAACGACCTGCACCGCAACCGCGATCGGCTTCAACAGCTCGGATTATGCCTGTGGGAACTCGGCCTGCGCCGCGTATTCCCGGAGAGGGTGGATCTTCTGGCGGAAGTGGTACCGGTATTATTATCGGAGCCAGAGTTGGTGAGCGCCGCCCTATGGGGATGGGTGGAAGTCCGATTAATAAAGGACCCGATCTGGATCTGCCAGTTGATGGTGGACTCGGTATCAATGGTGTCACCCGTTGGCGCGACGATGGCCTGAAATCAAAAGATAAGAAACGTTCGCTTGCGAACGTCGAAACTCCGGAAGCGGAAGCCGCTGCCAACCTTCTGAAGAAGGCTTTGAAACCCAAGAGGGATCAGGTCAATCTAAGAACTCTTCTCAACCAAGCCGAACCTCTTGACGAAGAGGGCGAAGATATCGACGTCGCCGTCGAAGTTGTGCCGGTTCCTGATGAGAAGAAAAAGTTGATCTACACGCCACAAGCTGGTGGACGTAGAAAAGATCTGAAACGCAGAAAAGATCTCAAAAAGACCCAACTGACGACCCCCCGAGCTTCCTACCGCGTGGTGAAGATGGGCGGTGAAATCACAGTTTCTGAATTGGCCAAGCAATTGTCAGTGAAAGCTGCTGAACTTATCAAGAAATTGATGGGCCAAGGCGTTATGGCGACAATGAACCAACCGCTGGATTTCGATACGGCGACTCTCTTGGCCAATGACTATCACTTTGAAGTGAAGAGCAATGTGGTATCCATTGAAGATATCCTATCTGATAAGAAAAAAGCCCATGATAGCGCTGAATTGGAGGAGCGTCCGCCGATCGTGACCATTATGGGCCACGTCGACCACGGAAAAACTTCGATTCTTGATGCGATTCGTAAGGCGAAGGTTGCAGCCGGTGAAGCGGGTGGTATCACCCAGCATATTGGTGCCTATACCGTCGAAAAAAATGGTCGAAAGATCGCCTTTCTAGACACTCCAGGTCACGAAGCCTTCTCGGCTATGCGCTCTCGCGGAGCTAAGGTGACTGATATCGTGGTTTTGGTTGTTGCGGCTGATGATGGCGTGATGCCTCAGACTGTAGAAGCGATTTCGCATGCTCGCGCAGCCGGAGTGCCTATCATTGTGGCCATCAACAAGATCGATAAGCCCTCGAAGAACCTGGATCGCGTATTTCGCGAACTTGCCGATCACGGCATCCAGTCAGAAGAATGGGGCGGCGACACTCAGTACGTGAAGGTGTCAGCATTGCAGGGTATTGGTATCGACGAATTGCTCGACGCCATCATTCTGCAGGCTGAAGTTCTAGAGCTCAAATCGCCGATTGATGTTCCTGCATCCGGTGTGGTGGTAGAAGCTCACCTTGATAAAGGACGCGGTCCAGTCGCAACGATGATGATCCAAAAGGGTATTGTAAGCGTCGGGGATTACCTTGTCGCTGGTACTACATTGGGTCGCGTTAGAGCCATGCATGATTACACAGGCAAGCGTTTGAAAGAAGCTGGGCCTTCGACACCAGTCGAAGTGGTTGGTCTTTCTGAAGTGCCAATGGCCGGTGATTTCTTTGACATCGTCGAAGATGAAAAGACCGCTAAGGAAGTGGCCAGTTGGCGGCGCGATCAGGAATTGAGTAAAGCTCAGTCCCGTTCTTCGGCTGCGACTCTGGATCAGCTTCTGGCGAAAGTTAAAGCGGCTGATACACCTGAAGTACCGGTCATTATCAAAGCCGATACCATGGGTTCGGTGGAAGCAATTGCTGAGGCTGTCCTGAAACTCAATACCGATCGCGTACGCAATCGGATTGTGCACAAGGCTGTCGGTGGTATCAATGAATCCGATATCTCTCTGGCTGCTGCGTCGAACGCTGTTGTGATCGGCTTCAATGTTCGAGCGGCACGCGGGTTGGATGATGTTGCTGACAAGCAAGGCGTCCTACTCAAGTACTTCAGTATTATCTACGATATCGTCGATGTTCTGAAGTCAATCATGGCTGGTAAATTGCCGCCAGTTCAGAAAGAAGTTATTCTTGGCCATGCCGAAGTGAGAGCCACCATCAAGGTTCCAAAAATTGGTTTGGTTGCTGGTACTTCTATTCTGGATGGAAAGATTACTCGTAACTCTCTGTTACGCTTAGTGCGTAACGACGTGGTTATTTACAGCGGTAAAATCGGCTCTTTGCGTCGCTTCAAAGATGATGTCAAAGAAGTTGTGCAAGGTTATGAGTGCGGTATCGGCATCGAAGGTTATTCTGATATTCGCGAAGGCGATGTCATCGAGGCCTTTATTATCGAAGAACACGCTCCAGCCCTGTAATTTCGATTGTTTGGAATGCAAAGGACGGGTTTCGCTCTCGAGTGATTCCCTTCTTAAACTAAAGGCTCAGGACGGCCTCCATTGAAAGGGCTGTTTTTGGGCCTTTTTTGTCTTAAAAGGTAGACTATGGGTCTTCGACAAGAACGCATGGCAGACGAAATTCGCGATATTCTCGCGGTGAATTTTCAGGGTGGTCGTATGAACGATCCTCGCCTGGAATTTGTTACTATCACTGCCGTTAAGATTTCGCCTGACATGCAGGTGGCTACGGTTTATTTCCGGACCTATGACAACAGTGAGCCGCAAAGAGCTCAAAAGGGTTTGGAATCAGCGTCTGGATTTTTACGTAAGCAGCTTAAAGTACTAGATATTCGACGAGTTCCAGAACTCCGATTTATTTATGACAGCACCCTTGAATCGGCACAGCGAATCGAGGGAATTTTGCACAAGATATCGGAAGAAGAGTAAATCCTGGAGCCTCGTGTGAATCGTCCGCAACAAAGAAAAATTGTCCCGATTGATGGTTTGTTACTTGTTTATAAACCAGCCGGTATGACCTCGAAAGATGTTTCTCGTTGGTTTCAGCAGCGTATAGGCAAGGTAAAAATGGGTCATGTGGGAACGCTGGATCCGTTGGCAGAGGGACTTTTGCCCCTGCTTTTTGGTAAGGCCACTCGCATTCAGGACTTTCTCTTGGCTGGAACCAAAGCCTACGAATTCGATGTAGGTTTCGGTGTGGCCACCGATACTCTCGATGCCGATGGCCAAGTTGTTGCCCATGCTCCCAAAGATCATATCACCGAAGAGCAATTGCAAGCGATCTGCACATCGATGCAAGGCGAATTTATGCAAGTTCCGCCCATGTATTCGGCAATTAAATTCCAAGGTAAACCCCTTTATGAATATGCGCGGCAAGGTAAGGCCGATCAAGTGCCCCTGCAGTTACTGCGAAAAATAGTTCAGATCTTCGAATTGAAGTGCCTGCGTTTTGTAGATGGCGTCGGAACATTCCGGATTCGTTGTTCGAAAGGCACCTATGTACGGGTCATTTCAGCTTCGATCGGAGAGCAGGCCGGCTCGCTGGGAACTGTGACTCGTCTGTTACGATTGGCGAGTGGAGATCTCACTGTTGAGAAGTCGTTGACCTTGGCTCAACTCGAAAATAGTTTGGAAGGATTGAACGACCATATCATTCCAATTCAGGATATCAATCTGGCGATTCCGAGCTGGCGTGCCCTGGATACCGCACTGGTCGAGCGTTTGAAAATGGGGCAGGAGATGCAGGTGGAAATGAAGAGCTTCGAAGGAGGCCTCACTCACGATGGCGTGCGTCGCGCTACCATTAGATCACTTGACCATGTGATTTTAATTGATAACAATGGAAAGTCTTTTGGAATAGGCAGCGCTCACGTAATGAATACGGGGCGCATTGCAGTAAGAATGAAGAGAGGACTCGCATGAGCGGACAACTCAAGAATTATCTTTTTACGTCGGAATCTGTCAGTGAAGGTCATCCAGACAAGATCTGCGATCAGATCAGTGATGCCATCCTGGATGCTTTGTTGGCTCAGGACAAGTACTCTCGGGTTGCTTGTGAGACCTTGGTGAAGACCGGGCTTGTTGTGATCGCAGGCGAAATCACCAGTAAAGCGGTGATCGATTATGCTCGGATCGCTCGCGAAACGATTGATGAAATCGGTTACAACGATGGTTCTCTCGGGTTTGATTCCAAGAGTTGCGGTGTGATTTTGTCGGTAGAACAGCAATCTGCCGATATCTCCATGGGCGTGACCGAAGGCGAAGGTCTCCATGCTGAGCAAGGTGCTGGTGACCAAGGGATGATGTTCGGCTACGCAGTGAATGAAACTGCTGAATACATGCCGGCTACCATCAGCTATGCACATTTGCTTCTCAGCAAACTGTCTGGTCATCGCCGACAGAAGACTGTTCCATTCCTGCGCCCTGATGCAAAGAGTCAGGTGACTGCTGAGTATCGCGATGGCAAGCTTAGCCGAGTGGATGCCGTGGTAGTTTCGACTCAGCACAGCCCGGATGTGAAGCACAGCGAACTTTCTGAGTTTGTGATTGAAGAAGTAGTAAAGAAGACGATCCCAAGCCACATGCTGGATGCGAAAACGAAGTATCATATCAACCCGACGGGTCGATTTGTGATCGGTGGACCCCAAGGCGATTGCGGTCTTACTGCCGGAACTTCGCTCAAACCCACTGGTGAAAGTCCCATCACCGTAAAAGCCATGGCCATCGTATTGGCCGTAAACTGGCCACCACAAGCTCCCGCACCAGGACAGGCCCGATTTTCCAGGCTGACGAGATCTTCATCGCTCATCTTTCCAGCAGCATGCGCGCCGACTGCTTCAAAGACATCCTGAATACTGACGCTCTTGCCTCGCCATTGACCAGGGGCAATCGATCCCCCATAAAATAAGACCGAAGGTAGATCCAATCGAGCCATCGCCATGGCCGCAGCAGGAATGGTTTTGTCACAGCCAACGATCGCCACCATCCCATCAAAGAGATGCGATTCCACCATCAGCTCGATGGAATCCGCAATCACTTCTCTTGATACTAATGAACCTCGCATGCCGCGGGTGCCCATCGTGATCCCATCGGAAACAGCGATGGTATTAAATTCTATCGGAGTACCGCCCCGGGCCCGGATCCCTTCTTTCACTTTCTGCGCAAGGCGGCGCAGATGAAAGTTGCAGGGAGTGACTTCCGTCCAAGTATTGGCAATTGCTATCAAAGGCTTATTGAGATCATCATCCGTTAGTCCGGTAGCCTTCAGCATGGCGCGCGCGGGAGGGCGCGATGTGATTTCCTTGCTCCGATAGTGCATAAAATCCTCTGTCAGTTTAAAGGCCCATAAATTTAAAAACCCCCAACACTTTTCAGGGTGTTGGGGGCTCGTCTTTAGCTGCTAAGCTTCAAGGCGGGCCCCCATTTGCAATGAGGAGCACAAGGCCAAGAATCACGAGAATAATCGAAATAAGTCGCACAGATACAACGCTGAAGATCACAGCGTCGATAGATTGTATTTGTACGTTATGCAGACTCATCGTTGCTCGCTTTTTCGTTTACTCAGTCCTTAATCTACTTTCCATCTCGCTGGCCACAAAGTCAACATGAGGGCAAATAAAGTTATATCCGATCTTTCCAAATGGTATCTTCTTTGTCATAAATTCCCCCATTTCACTGTTATCACAGGGGTTTATTAGCCACTCAGAAATACAGAGAAGCCCGAGATTTTTCGCCTTACATCAATACTCTCGGGTAAGTTGTGGCATCGAACAAAAGATTCCTATCCGGCTGTCTCACTCGCGGACTGAATCAATTCTCGCAGCCGACTTATGCCGCGTTCCACTTCCAAAAGACTTGGGCCGAAACTAAAACGGACGTATTTATTCAAACGCGAAGGAATATGCCCCCGGCGATTGCCTGGATTAACATCAAAAAATTTACCTGGCACAGTAATGACCTTTTTTTCCAAAGCCGCTTCGAAAAACTGCATACCATCCTGCAGACGCGGCGGAAGCTTTTCCAAACCTGCAAAGCAATAGAATCCTGCAATGGGCGGTGCCGGCAAACGAAACCCCATGTTCAGCAAGGAGCCCATCATAAGTTCCCGCTTTTTGGAAAATTCCTTTTGAATAGTTTTCGCCTGCTGATCGGCAAAGGCTGTATCCAGAAGTGGGATCGCCGCCATCTGAATCGGATGGGCCGCTCCCCCATCCAGGAAAGAACCGGCCGAGGTGATTCGCTGGATAATTGCTTTAGGTCCGATGGTCCACGAAATTCGCAGACCTGGGTAACGCCAGTTCTTCGTCAGACCATCGACGACGATCACCATATCTTTGTTCACATCTTCAACGTAACGAGCTGCTGAGAGCGAATGAGCCTCCAACGCTATGGCATCGTAAAGATAGTGGGAATAGAATTCATCGAAGATAAGCGCGCAGCGATGCTCTCGACCGACTTCAACATAGCGTTCCAATTCGGGGCCATGGACAGCCTGACCGGTGGGATTATTAGGATTGGAAAGGAGCACGGCCCCGAGGCCTCGGCTGACGATTTCTTCCTTCAGTTGATGAGCACTGGCCCGAAATTGATCCGCTTCCTGCAGCACGATGGGAATGGGTACAAAGCCTTTGAAAGCATCAAAGAGCTCTTCATAAGCGGTATAATCCGGCAGATAATGCCCGAGGTGTACCCGACCGAGCGAGGCCGCAATCCGAGCCAATCCCGTGCGTCCTCCAGAAGAAATAGCGACATTCTCATAGGTATACTGAGATTTATGCCCACGGCGATAACGCTGATTATAGAGGCGAGCTACGGCCTCACGCAGTTCCTTTTGACCCGCGACTGGACTGTATTCACTCAAACCGGCATCGATCGGAATCGACTGCAATCGGGCTTCCCCTTCCACCAGTGGGCCGGTTTCGGGCGCACCTTGCCCCAAGTTCGCCCACTCCGTCGAGCCGTAAGCGAAGCCTGCTTGCTGAGCCTTAGTCATCACATAGATTACGCCAGTATTGGGCACTTCACGAAAACTAGGAAATTGATCCTGAGAGCTCATTTCGTCCGCATTCCTTTGTCTCACGGTTAAATCTCTTTCTTTCATCATAAGTGTTTTGGACGTATTTGGCCATTGACCTCCGCCTCTCGGCATGCTTCCAGTATGAGCCTCCCTGGCGTTTTTGCAAAGCTTCGATGCAGGAGATTGAGTCAAAGGGCACAGCCTGGAAACCTTGACTGCACAAAAAAGCCGCTTATGCTGCATAAATCTCGAGAAATTCTTTCAATAGCTTTTGGTACGACCCTTGCTTAAATAAACTAGGGACCTCGCCCTTAAGCGATGCTCCGATTCAACCAATCACTCGGCTAGGCTCACTCTGTGACCTGCCATTTAGGGAGAAACGACGATGCGTCTCGAAGAAGACCCTCTGAACACGCTGCCCTCTTATGCGTCAGAATTCAACGGCGACCTTTATGAGTCTCTGCAGGATACGGCCGATAAATTAAAATCCCTGCGCGATCGATTGAAAGTCAAACTGCATTTGGTTGGTATGGAAGCTAAGGACATTAAAACGGACCTCGAGGATTCCGTCGACGGCCTCAGTCGTCGCCTGAGTGACTACGCAGGGACTCTGGAAAAGACCAAGGAATCAGCCGAAGTCCAGTTGCATTTGGGTCTCATGGACGCCAAAAAACACTGGGATATCACCAAGGACAAAGCTGAGGAAGTTTTGGGATTGATGAAAGAGGACAAGGAAAAAGCCAAAGCTTTCCTGCAAGAAATGCAGCTTCAGGCTAAACTTGCTCAAAATGAAACGAAGGACAGCTTGCATAAGACCAAAGAGGAATTGAGCGAAAACTTCAACGAGATAAGCAAACAGGGCGTGATTGCCTTAAAAAAAATGAATCATAGTATCGCCGATCTTTTGCAGAAACTGACGTAAAGTAGACTGGAGTCGCCCGGCCCGTCTTATTCGTTCTGCTCTGAAAAAGAGGTCCCGCCTGAGCAAGGCGGGATCAGCTTAAGCGCCGAAAGTACAAAGCACCGAAAATTCCACTTACAATTGTTCTCATCTATAGGCTCTTTAGATTGAAGTGCATGGCAAATCTTTGGCAATTCTGTTCACGTCTAGAGAAAACGAGGCAACAGGCTCAAGACCAAGCCCCATGCAATCAGCCAGGCTTTAGAGTCTAAAAAATAAGGATAGATCATCAACAATAGCCCTACCACGATGAGCGGAATTTTTGCCTGTTTACGGCCATAACTGAAGTAAACAAAGCCAATGGCACTGAAGATCAGCGAGAGCAGCAGAAAACCCGGGTCAAAATTCAATATCCACCTCCTCAATTTTTGAATAGCAACCAAAGCCCATTCGATCTACCAAAACGGTCGAAAAAAGGGGCCTCGCAGTTTTTTCTGGGCCGCTTTCAGCTCTGTCAGCGAATAGCTCGTGCCGCGCCAGATCACTTTTTGTTGCCTACTCATCAACCAAGCCGAACGAATAAAAGTAAAGATCTGCACAGCAATCGCCGGATAAAGAGCTAGACCGCGTGTCCAAGGAGTGCCTTGCCGCTGACAGGTTCTTATAAAAAGACCATGGGCTAGAAGCGTCGATAGCAACCAAAAAACAAAACCTATTCCGTCTGTGTTAAATAAAGCAAGCGGCGGCACAAAAAACACCAGACTTTGAAATATCACGGCTAGCAACAAAAGAGACCAGGAAAATCGCAACCCCGCAAAACTATTTTTTTCCAAGCCTTTGATATACTGCCAAAGGCCAGCATACCAATGAATAGAAGCCACGTGAAGGCCAAGGAAAAAGGCCGATCGACCACCGTACCTTTTAACCAGCATGCCGAGAAAAACATCATCAACGATCTCCATACGTAGCGCCTCGTGGCCACCGATCTGCCGATAAAGATCACGACGCACCATATTGAAAGCGCCAATTCCTATATAAGATCCTGGTCTTTTTTCATCGAAAACAGAGCGAGGATTTTGGAAGAGATAGAAGAGAAAGCTGAGGGATGACACGACCGCATCCTGCGCATAGTTCTGACTGATCATCCGTGGCGCCAGACAGAGATGATCATAATGTTCTATTTGGCAGGTAGCTACCGCAGCACGCACGGCATGACTTTGCATGACGACGTCGCCATCACAGAAGATCAGCCATTCACCGCTAGCCCTTTCAGCACCAAGATGCAAAGCCCAGCATTTGCCCAACCAACCCTCTGGCAAGCGATCATTATGAATCACTTGCAGCGCTGTGAATTCTGCAACGAGTTCATCGAGGATTGCTGAGGTTCCATCGGTGGAACGATCATCGACTATGATCAGCTCGAGATCAGGCCAATCCTGGGCAAGCAGTGAGCGAACACTGGCAGAAATTCCTGCTGCCTCATCCCGAGCAGCGACAATGAGCGATACCTTAGCCAGGGATTGCGGGATAAGCTCGACCGGAAGATCGCGGAGAATTCCAGCCCGATAGTGAGGAATGCGGCTCAGCCAAAAGCTAAGAACGAAAAGACTCAAGAGGATCATAAGCATGCCGCGCTTCCCTTTATGAATTTTCCTTCATACCGATCAGCATTCTTGGCAAACAAGGACGAAAAAATGCTGATCGTCCCCAGACTCGTTTCATCAATGGATCATATCTTTCTTTGGTGCTGGGCGAGAATAGGATTTACTGAATCTCGAAAGAATGTTCCTTATTGGGCCTATAAATGGTCTTTAAATCAAGCTTTAACAAACCATCCATCTTTCGGTTTTGATTACCTTTAATGACAAACATTTCCGTCTATTGCATTTTATATAAGTTCCTGTCGATAAGCTTAAGCAAGCCACTCTTTTATTCATTGGAGGCAATGTCAGGTGCATAACTTGAAATTGATGCAAAGGGCATGTGTAGGAGTTATGGCTTTGTCTCTGGGACTACTCGGATGCAAGGGCAATGTCTTCAAAGGCGATAGCTCAACGGAAAAGTCAAAACAAAATGCTGATAGCTCAGCCATCGTCAAGGACGCTTCAAGCGACCAAGACGAGAGTGTCGCCTTGGAACCGACCGCAATCGGCGGAGCGTTTCTTGCTTGCTTCGTCGATCGGCAGATCCCAAGTGAAATTATTCCCGGCACTGGGTCAACGGCCGACCAGGTTCCGATTGGGTGCAGTCTCTTTGAAGATGCCAGCTACTCGCGTCGCGCGTTTAAAAGCGAAATTAGCCTGGAAAATGCCAAAATAGAATCGACCACCGATACCAAAGCTCTGACCCTCTTGCCAGTTGCCAACCACCCCCGATGGAGCTGGCTGGGTTTGGTGCCATCGGGAGTCCAATCGAAGGTGCTTCAAGTTAAAGTCAGGGTCGCCCAAAACGAAGCGATCACCGTTCGTGTGGACTTTTTGGATTTGCTGCCGAGCGGCAATGCATCGATCTTGAATCTATTCTTGGGAGCGTTTAAGATTCGTCTTCAAGGCACCAGCACATGTCTTCATGGCGATCCGAACTGGAGCTGGGATATCGAGAACGGTAAGCCCGTTACCCAGGCCTTAGCGACCACCGACTGCAATTCTGCCATCAGTTTTCGTTTCGCACCTATGCTCACGGGTATTCGTCTTATGACGGTCAACCCTAAACCTTTTTCTTGTGATCCAACAAATTTCGCCAGTGAATACTGCGACAATAGCTGTGTGGATTTGGAAAATTTTGGCAGCGGCAATCGCTTTGTGCTCTTTGCCTGCACCAAATCCTCAGAAGCCCAAATGCACTTTTTCTTGCCAGGTGCAGCAGGTTCAATTCGAATGCTGGTCAGTAAAAAATTTATTAGCTTCAGCGATGGTCTCTTCGTTGCTGATTCCAAAGTGGAAGATAGCCAGGCATTCGATTTGGTCACCGTCGCTCCCTCAACTCTGTAAACGGAGCGAACCGTGAACCCTGAACCCGAATCACCGGCCTTAGCTGGATCAAAGCAGAGGATCAAGGAGTCAGACTTGCTTGGCATTTCAGCAAAACGTATTGCCCATCAAGGCGCTGCTTCGATCTTGATCGTTTCGGTTTTTTGATCGATATAGCTGGACCAAGCTTGGCCTTGAGGCAAGAGCTTGGCATAAACGATGTAGTTACCCGGCTGCAGATCGGCCGGCAGAGTCAAAGCCAGAGCTGTGGATTGAAAGCCCGACTCGACCGTCAGCTGCATTCCCGTCAACCAGCGACCTTCTTGGGTAAAGAGGTCCAAACGGATATCCGAAGCATCCAGCGTTTTGGTGGCGATAGTACAGGTCAAATCCCGACCCACCACCAGCTTATAGCTACAGAAAAAGTAGTTCAGCCGGTTTTCAGCTCTGACCAACACCGACTTTTCCGTCTGATCGAAAGCCCGAGACAATTCCTCTCCCGAGGGGACAAGACCGACGCGGATGCGGAAAGTTTTTGGATCAATGACCCGGCTCGGTGCTTCGACGGTCAGTTGGCTTGAACTCAACCCAGCACTGACAGGGAAACGATTGGAACTATAAACTTTTTGGCGATCGTACTGGACGACCAGCAGCTCCTGAGCTTGGTCCGCAAGTACAGTTGGATAGAGCGAGAACGTCGCAATCGGGTCCACTTCGGCGGGTATTTGAACTTCGAGCCAGGACTTGGCCGAAGCTTGATAGAGATTTTGAGCCGACGCTAGGTAATCCACAGTGATCTGAAGCGCAGGTCTTGCTGGACTTTGGAAGCCATTCATCGGCTGATAGTTACCGGCTCGAAATTTCGCTGCTCCATCCGCCAAGACTTTGAGAGCCTTGGCATAACTCAACTGAACGCGGCTGCTATCGTGAGCTGATAGAAGGTCCTGGGTAGTTTTTCCAGAACTGTCTTTCAATTGGGTGAATATCGCCCCGGTGCGTAGGTTCAGGCAGTAGCTGAGGCGATAGATTGCATATCCCGATGAACTCACATAAAACAGACTTTCATCTTCCCCAAAGATCTCACAAGCAGCTTTTTTAACTGCGAATTGATAGCTATCGGGGTGATTTGGGCTGCCATCCGTGAGGCCAAAAGTCTGATCAAATGCTTGCAGATTTCCAGCATAGAAAAGTGGGGTCTCGATAACTTGGCCTTGATGATCATCAACCGGGCCAGAAGCAGACGCAGCCCCAGCAAGACTGCCATTTCCGAGTACTAACGCAAGAATAAGATTACACATTCTATGGTTTCGTGCACCCATCATCAAACACGCTCCTCTGTTGGCTTAGGTCAACTAAGATTGATTCGACATTGAAGGTCCATTCATACCATTTTTGGATTATTTGGCGAGTTTTTTTTACTAACGATCGGGATAATATTTAGCAAGAAACTGGGTAGAATTTCGCAAATGGGATTCACTTCTTCAAAGTATCTGCAATGGATCTTGAAGAGGCTGAGCAGCCGGAGCAATATGATACTACGAGCAAACTCCTTCATAGACTGCAATTTAGACAGTTAAAATCCTAGTAACAATCTGTTATTATTCATGATAATATTGGAACGAAACTTGTAAGAGAAGGGTACCATAACGAGCGAGGCTTCAACACTATGCTACGAACCTTAAGTATCTTCCTCTCGATCCTGATGATCTCCCCGTATGCATGCAAAAGGCGATCTCTAGAAGAAGTCGAGGCATCTACCAAGCTTCCAGGTTCATCCAACGTCAGTGTCGAAACTGATCTTGATACCTTGCGCGGGGAACGCAATGCGCTGATTGCCAAACTTGAGGCAGAGCAAGTTCAAGGAGCAAAAATCATCGCCGAACTGACTCTGAAACGGGATGAGCTAAACTCGCAACGATCATCGGCCGACTTGGAAGTCACCCGTCTGCAAAAAGAACTCGACTCGAATAGTACCGCCACCGTGGAAGAGAAAGCGGCCATTCAAACGAAATTGACTGCCGCCATCAAACAACGTGACGCCTACGATCTTCAACTCAAAGATAACGCCCAAGAGATCAAAGATCTTTTGAAAAAAATGGACTCTCTCTCGGAAGAAATCAAAACCGCCAATGCCAAGATCACAGTTCTCAATAGTCGCATCGAAGTACTGGAAAAACAATTATCGGTCGAGCAATCTAAAGTGGAAACTATTGCTGTTTCCACAGTCCCCCAAAGTCCAGAGAAGGGCGCGGCGAATAGCGCAGCAAAGACCACTCCAACAGCTCCACCCGCAGCGGGAACAACGCCTCCTCCGGCCAGCACAGCCGGGGTTTTAAGCCAACTTTCCTGGCAATTCTTTCGGCAAAATGCCGACAATACTCGCAGCTGCTTCGAATCGGGCAGCACCCTTCCTGGCGCCACGATACTGGGCTTGCCCTGTGTGACACCTGCTCCTGTTCGGCAGCTGTTTAAAACAGAAAGTTACGGATCGCAGTTTCTCTTGATTGATCAACGCACGCAACTCTGTGTGCGAGTCGATTCCGCCGCCGCTCAGCCTGCCACTGCGCGAATCCTGTCTGGAGCATGCCTCCGTGGTGGCGATTTGAACGAGCTTTGGGTTTTTAGTAGTGTCGATACAGAGCTGGGATCTTTTCATATCAAGAATGTGAAGACGGGCAACTGCATGCATTTCGCTGATGATAGAAAGCTAATCCAAGTCAGCTGTGCCCAAGCTGTTAAGCTATTTTCTGCCCCGTAAATGCTATCTCTAACAATCGCTCAGGCTAAACCTGGGCGAGCAATCAGATGCATCGATAGGCTTGCTGCAGCAGAAGCTCAAGGAGCGGATGAAGGTGCATTTTTCTCTTGCTCAAGCCACAGGATGAGGGACTCAAAAATGAGAGAACCAAGACCGAAGAGTCCCAAGGAGTAAGGACCGATCACCTTGACAAAGTTAAAATAGGGAATGCTGGGGTTGGAAAAGAACCAAAGCACCGCACTGAAAAGGCAAGTCCAAACCAAAGCCGTGATGAGGCCCGATTTCAATGCCCGGTAAAATCCTTTCAGAATTGAGTCCAGCATGAACTGCCTCCATAAAACGAAATTTTCATCAGCGAGAGGATGCTTATACTGGGCTTTTATTGCAAGGAGAAGCTATTTTTTTGGCCAAAACTAGGCCTCGAATGAACTGCAAAAGCGAGCTCTTCCCACCCTGTTTTCATCCTCTATTTCTCCAGATATTTCGAAAGCTTGCAAGCACTAAAAAACAGCCAATGGCAGCCGGGTCAACCTTCGATTGAGAACTCTGTGAGTTTACTCCTAAGGGCGAGTGAGGGAAGCATCCGGCGGTGGCCAAGCTGGAAAGATTCGCTAATGCTTAAAATTAGGATAAATACTTTGACGAGCGGAGCCAGCGATTTCTGCTCAAAGTCAGATCGGCAGCAATCACTAAGATGGACTGAGACCTGGATCAGCTTCTTTGCCAAACTTAGCGTGTCTGCGCGGTTAGCGATGTCTGTTTGTCATAAAACTTAGCCCAAAGACTCTCTTTCTTGCATTTTTGTCTCAGGCTCGTATAAAAAATCAGCATTTTTCTTTGGCACTATTCTCGCAATTGAACTTTATGGAAATTGCTCTTCACTTCTACCTGGGAAATGAGTTCATGAAGTCATTGCCTTTAGTTCTAGGCGTTCTAGGCATCTTAAGTGCGTGTTCGGTCGATCCATCACCCCATTCCCAAAGCCAATCCATCGCCAGCAATCTGAGCGATAAAGATGGTCGTTTGGCTCAAAGCTTTCTTTACCTTGCTGAAGGCGATAGCATCCGTCAAAGAGAGTGCCAGGTGGCTCTGCCGCAAGGAGCTCAAGACTGTGCAAAACTGCGCTCGACTAAAAAACTAGTCGATTTTCGTCGAGAATTGGACGTCGATATTGAATTGAGCCGAAATCGCGTGGCCCAATCTCTTGGCAGCCTCGTTCGCGATCGCGATGGCTTGAATCAGCAAATCAGCAGTCTGACGAGTCAGATTCAAATCCTACAGCAACAGATCAGCCAAGGTTCTAGCAATCCTTCTGGCGAAGACCCCGCACAATTAAAAGCAGCTTTGAACTTTGCCGAATCCGAACGTGAAAAACTTCGTCAGCAGCTGCAGGCGACTCGTGATCCAAGCAAGATAGCCGAACTTCAAAGCATCCTGGCGGCTTTTGATCAACAAATCGCAGCACTCAAAGCCCGGATCGCTGCGGCTCAGGGCGGTGATAGCAGTACCTTGAAAAAGCAATTGGAACAGGTCCAAGCAGCCCTGATTCAGGCCAACCGGGATGCCAATGCTCTGAACGCCAAAATTCGAGATGCCAACGAGCAGAAAAATGTCATTGCCGAAGAAACCCGCATTCTGGTTCCCACCCTTGATAAACTCAAACAAGCTTTGGTTTTTGATGCTCGCGATGCCGCATTTAATGCGAGCAAAGCCGATAAGCAGCTGGCTTCTCGTTTTCATAAACTTTTTCAAGTCAACGGCGCCGATTGCACGACTCCCTCTATCGATAGCTTCAAGGAGCTTGCCATCGGTGAAGCTCGGGTTTTTACCAGTCGTGAGGCTCAAGTTGGCGGCTCCTGGCATATCGGCGAAATCGTCCGCCAATTGCTAGGCGGCAATCCTAGCCCTACGCAGGTCGAAGCTTTTTTTCGCAGTTGGTTTCAGAATTGGCAAACTCAATTCAGTCTGAGCAGTGGGGATGCAGCGGCGGCTCGGCCGGACATCGGCCTTGTCCTGGATGATTGGAAACAGGCTTCAGCAGCTCGCGGTGTGAATGGCCTTGACCTTAGAATTGCACCCTTCCGTTTGATCGGCATCACCAACCGGATGGATTTGCGCAATCCTCTGGTGGCCGGTGACGCCGGGGAAGCACGCCTCGCCTTTGCTTTGCTGAACCAGACCACCGATCAACCCCAGGACACCAATGTTTCCGCTCAAGCCTTTACCTTGATCTTTGAGTACAAAGTTGCCGTCGGCAATGATGGCGAACTCTCCCGTTGGGCTGGACTTTGGCACGAATTGAAGGACCTGCCCTGCAACAGCAGCGGTTGCGATAGCTATGTGAGTCGCCTCGCACAGATCACGCGCATGTTCACCCATCGCAATCCAAGCGGTTTTGTGAAAGGCCAGTTAGGACAAGCCAGGACCAATGAAATTGCTTTCGGCAATCCTTGGGAACAACGGGAATTCAATCTGCAGCCACCAGAGGGTGCTGGGAATGCCCGATTGGTTCAGGTCCACGCTAAAAAAACTCCGAAGCAATCAGTGAATAACAGTGCTGAATTGAATCGCTTCGTGAGCAGCCTGAGTCTGGATAGTATCGTGAAAAATAATTATGAAATTCCAGTCAGCATGCGCGGTGCAAAAGCCCAAGTCTTGGGCGGCGGACCCGAGTGGAGAATCAACGGCGATGCGGAAAAAGCCCGCGCTTTCAATCTGAATACTTGCAATGGTTGCCATTCCAACGATGAACAGATCATTGATGGCTTCTATCACATCTCCCCATTCCAAGCACTGGGACAAGCGGCGATGTCGCCTTTCCTCAAGCAAGTGGAATTGCCAAAACGGGCGAGGCTGTTGGCTTCGTTCCTGGTTGCACCGAGCTGTGTGCGAGGAACGCCGAAGGATGCAAGACTGGCTTCTGATGCGGAGCGCATGCTGAATCGTTCCGTGCATTAAGAAAGCTATAGAAGAATATCCCATTGTTGGCGCGGCAGAGCCAGAGAGAGACGTTTCAACTCGTCACTCGGGTGATGTCGCGAGGATTGCCTCGAGCTGGCGGGCTTGAGCGCCGAGACCGCTGGCAATGGGTCTTTTGCTGCACTCTTTTTTGGGGATTGAATCCACAGATTTCCTGAAATAACCGTGATTTATATGGATTAAGCAGCGCCTAGTGGCCCGTCTTAACTCCATCCATTTGGTAGTTTCTTAAAAAAGATCCTGCAAAATACTAGGGCATTTAGCGTTGACTTCGGATTCCGACTGGGGCATTTTCGAATCCTGATATCTGTTTCTTGCAGAGGTAAATGATGCGCTACGAACAAGAAAACTTAAGAACAAGGCCGACAGGCACGCTGTCTGTCACAACGTCCGCTCATGCTTCCTTCCTCCGCCTTGCCTCCTGCCTCTGTTGCTGTTGTTAAAACAACGGCGTCTTTTCAAAGTCTCCTTTTAACAAATGAATAAACAAGCTGGTCGAAGTTGCTGAGCATGCCTCGTGTTGCGTGTTCGACTTGATCAAGCACCTGGGAGTGCAAGTATGCGTTCAGGTTTCGTAGCCCTCGTCGGGGCTGGACCCGGTCACGTCGATTTCCTGACTTTGGCAGGCCTTAAAGCGATCGAGCAGGCGGATGTTATTCTCTATGATGCTCTTCTCACGGCTGAATTCCGTGAACTCTTTCCGACCCGTTCGCGGGCGATTTATGTCGGCAAACGCTGTGGCCGTCACGCGCTGATTCAAGAGCAGATCAATACTCTGATCGTGAGCTATGCAAAGCAGGGAAAATATGTAGTTCGGCTGAAGGGAGGCGATCCCTTTATCTTTGGTCGCGGTGCGGAAGAGATTGAAGCCGTGCGCAATGCCGGGCTTGATTATCGAGTGATACCGGGTGTCAGCGCCTTGAATGGAATCGCCGCCAGCTTCACTTTGCCCCTTACCCAACGCCATGGCAGCAATGAGTTTAGAGCCATCCAAGGGCATCAACTGCCGGACGATCCAGAGTGGTGGCAGGATTTAGCTCGCTACAAGGGCACCATCGCCATTTTCATGGGCCTGGAAAAACTCTCAGGTACTTTGCAAAAGTTGCTGGAACACGGAGCTCATCCCCACACACCTCTGGCCCTCATCGAGAGTCAGGACAGTGGCCCTGGTCATGCCCACAGCACCACAATTCAGGATATTCTGCAGCAAAACTACCAACGCGTCGGTCAAGGACCTGTGATCGTTTACTTGGGCGAAAATGTCCGCTTTATGGACCTCAAGGCTCATGCCTATCAAGCATTTCCAAAGGAGAAAAAATATGTCCGCGCTGCTGCCAATATTCATTGATTTGAAAGATAAACCCGTTCTGCTCATCGGCGGCGGTGCTGTGGCTCGGGAAAAACTGGAGAAATTGATTCAGGCTGGCGCTAAAGTCCGGATCATTGCTCGGCACGTTCACGAGGAAACCCGCCAGCTCATGCAAGAGCATCATCTGGTCATTGAAGAAAGACCTTTTTTTGCCAATGACGTCTCGGGCCATCTGCTGGTGATTTCGGCAGTGAATGATCCCGCGACTCATGCTCGAATCGCCGCCGCATCGAGAGCTCGCGGCATTCTGGTCAACGCAGTGGATGAGCCGGCGTCTGCCGATTTCTTTTTCGGCTCGCAGATCGAACGCGGTCCGCTGCAGATTGCTATTTCCACGCAGGGACTCTTCCCCGGTGTTGCTCGGGCTTTGCGTCTTTGGCTGGAGGAATTGCTGCCGGCAGATCTAAGTGATGAACTCCTCCAGCTTACGGTACTTCGGCGGAATGTTCGGCAACTGATCCCTGATCCGATACAGCGCATGCGTCGCCTTAAAGAGCAGCTGCAAATATGGCAAAACACCTGGCCCCAATCCCAGCCTTCTTACTCGCAAACAGGAGACGGAACACGATGAGTCAAACGGAAAAAACCAAAATTGAAGTTCAAAAAGAGGATTCCCGAGGCCTGCGGGGCACTCTCTATGAAGAAATCAATAGTGATGCGCCGCGGTTCACAGGCCAAGCAGAAAATCTGCTGAAATTTCACGGGATGTATCAGTATAAAGATCGGGACAAGAAAAAACCGAGTGAAGAATCGCTTGGCCCAAAGCCTTTTACCATGATGATTCGCGGTCGCATTGCAGGGGGACGGCTCACCTGGCAGCAATGGCTCGCCTGGGACACGATCGCCGATCGATATGCAAGTTCGGGTCTGCGTATTACCACACGGCAGAGTTTGCAGCTTCATGGCATCCTGAAGCACAACGTCAAAGCCACCGTCAAAGAAATTCATGAGGCACTGAGCTCCACCACAGGTGCCTGTGGCGATGTCGTGCGCAACGTCACCGAAGCAGTCAACCCCTGGGGTGACAAACGTTTGCTGCAGCTCAATCAACCTGCCGATCGCCTTTCTAAACATTTCGAAGCCAGCTCCAATGCCTACTTCGAAATTTTTCTGGATGGCGAAGCTTTAGTTGAAGAAAAGCCTGACCCTATCTATGGTGCTAGCTACCTGCCGAGAAAATTTAAAATTGGCCTGACTGTAGCCGGCAACAATTCCATCGATGTCTACACCCAGGATCTGGGTCTGGTCGCCAGCTTTGATGCGAACGATATCCTGGATGGTTACTTTGTTCTGGTTGGTGGCGGCATGGGGATGTCGCACAGCGATAAAGATACTCATCCTCGACTGGCTGACAATCTGGGCTGGATTCCTGCATCGGCCTTGATTGCGGTGGCGGAAGGGGTCATCACAACCCAGCGGGATTATGGCAATCGAGAGAACCGCACTTTCGCTCGTTTGAAATATCTGCTTGATACCCGAGGTGTGGACTGGTTCAAAGCCGAAGTCGTCGCGCGCTCCGGAGTGAATTTTGCAGATCGGGCTTTGCCGGCCTGGCAAACTCCGCAGCATCTCGGCTGGATCGAGGCTCGGGATGGGACGCTGGCCTTAGGCTTTCACACTCTTTCCGGTCGTTTGGTCGATGGCGATAGACCGCTAAAATCAGCTATTCGTCATGTCATTGAACGCTATCAGTTGAACGTGCAGCTCACGGCGGAACAGGATCTTATTCTCTTAGGTATCAAACCCGAGGATCGGCGAGCGATCGAGACCTACCTCGACACTCAGGGTCTGAATCCTCTGAGTCCGCGAAAACTCTATGATCGAGCGATGACCTGCGTAGCCTTGCCAACCTGCGTGAAGGCACTGGCCGAAGCCGAGCGAGCGGGTCCCTCGATCTTCGCTCAGCTGCAAGACAGCCTGGATAAATTCGATTTAAATGACAAAGCCCCCGTCGTGCGTATCACCGGCTGCCCCAATGGTTGCGCTCGGCCTTTTTCTGCTGAAATCGGCCTGGTCGGTCAGATGCCCGGACAATATGCTCTTTATGTGGGCGGCGAACCGGAAGGTCAGCGTCTGGCGGTGAAGGTCAAGGACAAGGTAAAAACGGATGAACTGCCCATCGTCTTCGACAAGCTCATCGGCCTTTGGAAAGAGGAAGGCAGCACCGAAGAATATCTCGGCGATTTCGTCCAGCGCTTTGGCTTTGAACGTTTGGGAGCACTTTTATGAGTTCACTTCCCGAAGGAGTAGAGCCAGGACCCTTGCCGGAGTTAAATGAACGCTATCGGACTTTGCCAGCGATCGATATCGTTCAACTGGCCGTGCAATGGTTTCATTCTCAGCTGGCTTTGGCCAGTAGCTTTGGTCCGGAAGACCTGGTGCTGATGCACCTCTTGCTGCCGTTTAAAGATAAAGTGGAAATTTTTGTACTCGATACGGGTCGCCTGCCACCGGAAACCTACGATCTCATCGAACGCTGGCGCATACGCTTCGAGCTTGCTGTTCGATTCTACGCTCCAGAACCAGCAAGTCTGGAGCCCTTTGTTTCGGCCTACGGTCCGAACGCCTTTTATGAAAGCATGGAACGTCGGAAGCAATGCTGCCAGATTCGCAAAGTCGGGCCTTTGAAGCGAGCCCTGGCTGGCAAGAAAGCCTGGCTGACGGGTTTGCGAAGGGAGCAATCCACCGCGCGAGCGGAGATTGATCTTTTCAGTCTCGATGAAGAAGGCCGACTCAAAATAAGTCCGCTTACAGCGTGGAGCAGAGCCGAAGTATGGACCTACATCAAGACCCATGATTTGCCCTACAACCCCTTGCATGACCAAGGCTTCGCCAGCATCGGCTGCGCTCCCTGCACAAGGGCGATAGAGGCGCATGAAGACGAACGCGCGGGTCGATGGTGGTGGGAAAATCAAAGTCAAAAAGAATGCGGCTTGCATTCCAATCAAAAGAGTGAGGTTCAGCATGCCCCAACATCCCTTTGACAATAGTTATTTAAACGATCTTGAAGCGGAAAGTATTGAAGTCATGCGCGAGGTGGCGGCAAGTTATGAACGCCCAGCCATGCTCTATTCCGTCGGCAAGGACTCGACCGTGCTTCTGCAACTGGCTCAAAAGGCTTTTGCACCCGGCAAAATCCCCTTTCCTCTGGTGCATATCGATACTGGTTTTAAATTCAAGGAAATGTATGAATTCCGGGACAAGGTGGCCCAACGCCTCGGCGTGGAATTGATTGTGCATCGCAATGAAGCCGCTATCGCCAATGGCACCAATCCCTTTAGCCTCGGCACTCGAGCCTGCTGCGCTCTGCTCAAAACGGAAGGCCTTTTGCAGGTCTTGAAACTCTATGGAATCGATGGCGCTATCGGTGGAGCGAGGCGGGATGAAGAGCGATCTCGTGCCAAGGAAAGAATTTTTTCCTTTCGCGATCGACATGGACAGTGGGATCCAAAAAATCAACGCCCCGAGCTCTGGAACCTTTACAACAGCAAGATCCACGAAGGCGAAAATATGCGAATATTTCCGCTTTCCAACTGGACCGAATATGATGTCTGGGATTACATCAGGCGTGAAAAAGTCGATATCGTCCCCCTTTATTTTGCGCATCAAAGGCGCGTGCTAGAACGCGGCACGAGTCTGACTCCATTGGATGAAGGCGATCCGCGCTGGAACCACGCCGATGCTAAGGATGTCCTTTGTCGATTCCGATCGCTCGGCTGCAGCCCCTGCACCGGGGCTATTCGATCGACGGCCAGCACTTTGGACGAGATTATTGAAGAGCTGTTTCTAGCCCGCAGTTCCGAACGGGCCACCCGCGTTATCGATCACGATCAAGACGCTTCCATGGAACTCAAAAAGAGAGAGGGCTATTTCTGATGACCCAGACATCATCCCGTTCCCTCCTGCGCATCACCACGGCAGGCAGTGTGGACGATGGCAAATCTACCTTGATTGGACGACTCCTCTATGAGTCACGGGCAGTCTTCGATGATCAGCTTCTGGCGATTGAAAACTCCAAACGAGTCGAGGGCGAGCTCGATCTTTCGCTGCTTACAGATGGCTTGAAATCGGAACGCGAACAGGGCATCACGATCGATGTGGCCTACAAATATTTTTCCAGTGGGCGGCGCAAGTATATCCTTGCCGATGCACCGGGGCACGTTCAGTATACGCGCAATATGGTGACCGCCGCATCGTTGGCTGATGTGGCGATTCTCTTGGTCGACGCCCGCCAGGGCATCCTGGAGCAGACTCGCCGACACGCCTATCTCGCCCATCTTTTGGGTGTGCAGCATCTGATCCTGGCCATCAATAAAATCGACTTGATCGACTATGATGCCGAGCGGATTCTGGACATTGAAAAGAACTTTCGCGCGCTCGAATGGCTTGCCCCTGATCAATCCTTGCACGTGATTCCAGTCAGCGCTTTGCGCGGCGAAAACATCAGCAGTCGCAGCGACAGAACCCCTTGGTATCAAGGGCCATCTCTGCTTGAAGTACTCGATGCACTGCCTTCTCCCCTGAAGGCAGAGCGAGACCTTCGCTTGCCCGTCCAACTGATTTTGCGCGATGCCACAGGACAACGTCTGGCGGCAGGGACTCTGACCCAAGGAACGCTGAAGGTCGGCGATCCCATCAAGATTCTTCCATCGGGCCAAGACAGTCGCATAGCCGCGATTTTTGCGGCTGGGCTCAAAGTCGACTCGGCGCGATCCGGTGAAGCGGTAGCCGTAGCGTTGGGAGATGAACGTGATCTCGATCGGGGCAGCCTCCTGGTGAACCCTCAATCCCAACCCAATTCCGCTCGCAACTGGCGGACCCAACTGGTCTGGTTTGATGAAGAAGCATGGCGTCCCGAGGAGCGCTACATCCTGCGGCTCGGGACCCAGACGGCACGCGCCCAAATCACCCGCCTCTTGCATCGTTTCGATCTCGAGCAACTGAGTCCTCAGCCTGCAGATCGTCTGCAACTGAATGATATCGCCGCCGTTGAATTGGAGAGTTCCCGACCGCTTTTTGCCACGCCTTATAAGGAATCGCGAGACTTGGGTGCGTTTATCCTGATCGACCCGCGCAGCTATCGAACCGTGGCAGCCGGGATGATCGAGCTAGCTCTGACGGGTGAAGGCCTCCGTCCCGAACAGCTGCATCTGGCGGCGACCCATGATCCGCTTTGGACGGAACAGTTTGGCAAAAAAGGCTGGCTCTTTCTGCCCAAGGCTTTCTTGCAAAAAAACACCTTGGAAATTCAACAGACCTCGGTGGAAAGCCTTTTGGAATTGGGTTGGCATGTGGTCATCGAGGCGAGTGAAGAGGGTCAACTCCTGCGTAAGCGTTTGGCTACGCGTGGTATTGGAGTCTATGAAGATGGCCTGGGGATATAAGCCAACCGCTTTTCCAATCCTTGATCAGGACCGTGGCCTAGCGTATGGTGGGCTCAATGATCAGCATAGCTGGGGCCAATGAATTCTTGCAGGAGTATGGACATGGGCAGCACCCGAACTTTAGATGAACGGCTGAGTGAGCATAAACTCGAACACGCTCTGCTCTGTGCGTTTCAGGATGATATCCATCTTTTGGTTCGACTGGCAACCGCTGGGCTTCTCTTCCAGCAAGACAAAGAAGCTTTTTTTGCGACCCATGTTATGCCGGTGATGAATAAGCTTATTCACTATTTGCGTGAGACTTATGGTGCCCAGCATCCGCGCCTCGTACCGGTCTCGGCAGCAACCTTGGTGAAGGAGATTCAAGCGCTGGATCAGCTGCTGCGACACGACATCGAAGCCGCCTTGAACAATGATCCTGCGACGGATGATGCCCTGGAAGTCATCATCTGCTATCCGGGATTCCGAGCGATTCGATACCATCGCATCGCCCATATTTTCTATCGACATGATATTCCCTTGCTGCTACGAGGCTAAAGTTCGACAGATCTATGAAGGCCTTGGCTATAAGGCGGTGTTTATTCCAAGTGATCAGCTTATCGCAACAGGTGGTGCTATCCACT
>JBGSRE010000876.1:0-1586 GCA_041737755.1 Oligoflexus sp. | reverse complement strand
CGAACCATCTTCGCTCGCCATTTCTCATCCTTGGGTGACTGGGAACGTCGACTGATGGTCAAGAGCTGGGAACAGTCTGGTTCGGCCAAAAGTTCCGCAATGACTCCGCTGCCAATCAAGCCCGTTCCACCGACGATCACTGCACGCATAGGACACCTCAAAGCTGTGGCGAGAGCTATTAATCAGGACTTTCCTGAGTAGCCTCGTATCGGGTTCTAGTTTACAATAAGCTGGAATCCGAGGGGAGAATTTATGACGAAACATGTGATCATTGTCGGGGCTGGGTTTGCTGGACTGAATGCAGCAAAGAAATTGGGTGAACTGAAGGACATACGTGTCACCATGATTGATAAGCGCAATCATCATCTTTTTCAACCTCTGCTTTATCAAGTTTCCACGGCGGCCTTAAGTCCCGCTGATATTGCCACTCCTATCCGTGCAGTCCTAGCAAAATACAAGAATACCAACGTTATTCTCGGTCATGTGGATAAGGTCCTGCTGTCCGAAAAAAAGATAATCATGGATGCTCAGGAATTTACCTACGACTATCTGATTCTTGCCTGTGGCGCAAAGCATAGCTATTTCGGCAAAAATGAATGGGAATCTTTCGCTCCTGGCCTCAAAACTCTGGAACAGGCCACGGAAATTCGCCGACGTATTTTGCTGGCTTTTGAAATGGCAGAACAGGAAAAAGATCTTGAGAAGCAAAAAAAATATCAGACCTTCATCATCGTTGGCGGGGGGCCCACAGGAGTGGAAATGGCGGGAGCCATTGCTGAATTAAGCCGTCACACCTTTGCCCAGGATTTCAAGAATTTCAATCCGGCTCGAACCCGAGTGATTTTGATCGAGACCGGTCCGCGTATCCTGGCTGCCTTTGCACCATCTCTGTCGGAAAAAGCGTCTGAAGATTTGGAAAAACTGGGTGTGCACGTGTGGACCAATTCGAAGGTGACACAGATCACGGCGGAAGGGGTCTATATCGGCAATGAATTTGTCGCCGCTTCCACTGTTATCTGGGCCGCAGGGGTAGCCCCAACTGGTGTCAATCAAACCCTTGGCGTGGAACTGGATCGCGGAGGTCGGGTGATTGTCGAACAGGACTGTAGCTTAAAAGATTTTCCTGAAGTTTTCGTCCTCGGCGATCAGGCCCACTTTGTGGGACCAGACGGCAAACCTCTGCCCGGTCTGGCACCGGTCGCCAGTCAACAGGGCAAGTATGTGGTAAAAGCGATTAAAGCGCGGCTGCAGGGCAGCAAAATAGAACCCTATCGTTACATGGATAAAGGCGCCATGGCAACCATCGGTCGCAACAAAGCCATCGCTGAAATGGGTCCCATTAAGCTGCACGGACTTATCGCCTGGCTTGCTTGGCTAGTTGTGCACATCTACTACTTGATTGGATTTAAAAATCGCATGCTGGTCTTTATGCAGTGGGCCTGGTCTTATGTTACTTACAAAAAAGGTGCGCGCCTTATTTTGAATAAGGAATGGAGAACGCACACGACTACTCCTTCAGAATAAGACTTTAGCACTGAAGGCGCCGGCCTCCTAAAAGGCCAAGGATCGCGTGATGGAAGTTCCAT
>JBGSRE010000865.1:0-13004 GCA_041737755.1 Oligoflexus sp. | reverse complement strand
GAGCTGGGGCTCCTTAGCTTGGCACGATGCCAGAAGCTCCTCTCACACCGCTGGCCACCAAGTTTCTATTCTTTTCACCAACGGCTCGATTGCTGCTCCACTGGTCCAGGTCGCATCAAAATCAACCTTCTTAAACCAAGTTTCCTGACGCTTCGCATATTGCCTTGTGGCGATCTGAATCTGCTCGGGCAAATCTGCTTCGCTGATCTTCGCTTCCAGAAAATCAATCACCTGTGCATAGCCAATACTCTGCATCGGCTTGCAGGCTGGATCAACGCCGGTGGCCAGAAGGTGTTTCACCTCTTCGATCAGCCCAGCTTTCAGCATTGCCGTCACTCGCTGCTGGCTGCGCACTTGCAACTCAGCCCGAGGACAGAGAACTCGGATACTAAAAGCACGATTCTTTTCACCGGCAATAGCTTCCTGCTGATGCATCGCTTTACCAGTTAGCATCGCTATTTCTAAAGCTCTTTGCAGGCGGAAACGATCATTGAGATGCAGCTGAGCCGAGCGAACGGGATCGAGTTCCTGCAGTTTTTTTTGCAGCTGCTCATTGGTCAAGAGCTCCAGTTCTCGACGCAATTGCTCACTCTTAGGTAAATCATGCCATTGCTCTCGCCACAGGGCCCTTAGGTAAAGCCCTGTGCCGCCGACAACGATAGGCAGACGATCCTGATGGCGAATCTTCTGAATCAAATTTTCCGTGTCTTCGGCAAAACAACGAGCGTCATAGTTCTCGTCCCAGTTAACGATATCCAAAAGATGGTGAGGGATGAGAGCCTGGTCAGCAGCGGAAGGCTTAGCGGAACCGATATTGAAACCGCGATAGAGCTGAACGGAATCACAATTGATGATCTCACCACGAAAGCGACGAGCCAACTCCATGGCAAGAGCTGATTTACCGCTCGCAGTTGGGCCGGCTATGACAAGATATTCGGGAACGGTATGGGTCAACACGTAACTCCAAAAGATCAGCGATCGAACCAAGCAGCGACCTGAGCCAGTTTCCACCAGCGAAAAACCCGTCGACCATGCGGACAGTTGTGATAGAAATCGACTGATTCGGCTTCCTGGAGGAGAGCCTTCATCTCAGGGGCAGGTAGCTCTTCACCAGCCCTTACCGCCGCGTGACAAGCCATCGTTGCCAGCACATCATGGGCGAGCTCCTGAGGGCTGTCTTTGCCACCCAGGAACGCTGCCAGCAAACTCCCTAGATCCTTGTTAACGAGTAAACTGGGAACCGTTGTCACTTCGATTTCCGTTTCGCTCACGCCATGGATCGTGATGCCGAGGGCCGCCAGCGCATCTTTCATATGCACAAGGCGTTCACACTCGGTCGGGCTAAAAGCCAGCACCTCCGGCATGAGCAAGGGCTGGGTGCGACGCAAAATGTCCGGATCTTGCACCAAACGCTCGTATAAAATACGCTCATGGAATGCATGCTGATCAATGGCCAGCATTTGCTGCTGGTATTCAAAAAGCAAAAAGCAGCGAGCGAATGGCCCAACAAACTGAAGATCCATCCAAGGAATCACACTTTGACCATCGGGGGATGGAACCTGCATGACAGATTTTTTGAGCGGATAGGTCGGGCTCACAGTCTTTGGCTGCTCGGCCGCCGTATCAAAACGCATGGTGGTTCGGGTCACAGTTTCCGCAGCGGGTTTCGCCGTCGACAAAGTCGGGGTGAAAGGCTCGGGCCGGACTCGAGGAGGAGTAGCGACACTGCGTGCATGCTGCAATCCGGGCATCTCTTTGGCTTGAGCAGCTGGCGCCCGGCTGCCAAACGGTTCGGTTTTTGGAACAGCTGTTCCTGGGCCAGCGGACCCTGACGAAGGAGCCGGTTCTCGGGCAGCTGGAGCACTGGCAGCTGGCGCAGAAGAATTTTTTGCAGAGCTTGAGCTTTCTGTGCTTGATACTCGCGTAAGCGGCACATTGCCCGGGCTGGCTTTTTCGGTTGCGGGTTGTAGGTCCAAGGGCTTTTGTGGCAAGAGCAGATCAAAGTCGACATGAGAAAAAACCTCTGATGGCACGGCTTCAGACTTTTTTGCTAGGGGTTCAGCACCGGCCCATGATCCACTGCGCAATCCTTCACGAATAGCATAAACCACTGCATTCTGAACTTCCTGTCCATATTGAAAACGCAATTCCGCCTTGGCTGGATGAACATTGACATCCACTAAAGCGGGATCGATAGTCAGATAAAGCAGGGCAATCGGAAATTTGCCTCTCATCAAATGACTGTGATAGCCGCGCTGTATAGCAAAACGAAGCAGCTTATCACGTACCCAGCGACCATTGACAAAGGTAAAACAATAGCGAGCGGTGCCTTTGTCCAAACCTGGGGGCGAAATCAGTGCTTCCACCACAGCATGACGATCGCTGTGCTGCACATAAAGCAAGCGCGCGGCATCTTCCGGACCTAATAGAACCGCTGCGCGAGCTCGCATGGCCGCTTCACTGGGCAATGATTCAGGCGCAGCCGCTAACGGGCTAACCGCAAAAATTTCACGATCGTTATGCAGGAGTGTGAAACCCACTTGAGGAAGAGATAAGGCCAGGGCCTGCATATACTCATGGCAGCAGGCAAACTCCGCAGCAGCCGTTTTCATAAAAGATCGGCGGGCGGGCACATTATAGAAAAGATCCGCGACGGTAATGTTGGTCCCTTGCGGTCCTTGCCATGGCGAACTATTTTGTTTCCCTTCTTCAATCGTCACGCGACAGCCGGCTTGATCCGCGGCCTGCGTTTGCAAAGTAAAACGACTGACCGACGCAATCGAGGCCAAAGCTTCACCGCGAAATCCCATGGTCTTCACCTGGAACAGGTCATCGGCTGCCATCAGTTTGCTGGTCGTGTGGCGCTTAACAGCCAAAACGGCGTCCTCAGGACTCATACCTGCGCCGTCATCTTGCACTTGAATCCGCTGTCGCCCGCCATCTTTAAGGATGACCTTGACATATGTCGCCCCGGCGTCTATAGCGTTTTCAACCAGTTCCTTGACGACGCTCGCTGGTCTTTCCACAACCTCTCCGGCTGCGATCTTGTTAATCAGCTCGTCATCGAGTAAATGTACCCTGGCCATTGGCTACCCTTTTTCAAGGAACGTGAGGTCATCGATTCTATGGATTGCAGATATATCACCAGCGCTATGAAACCGGAACAACTTCCTGAATATCAGCAGCCTGAAGTTGCATTCATCGGCCGGTCCAACGCTGGCAAATCGAGCCTTATTAATGCCCTGCTGGGGCATAACAGTCTTGCGCGTAAAGGCCGGACTCCTGGTCAAACACAAATGATCAACTTCTTCTCTGTTTCGCAGAAACTCATCGTTGCCGACTTGCCTGGCTACGGCTTCAGTGCGATCGATAAAAACGTCGCCGAAAAATGGCAACCATTGGTGGAAGCATATGTTCGACGCGGAAATATTCGTGAATTTATGTTTCTCATCGATTGTCGTCGGGATTTTAACGAAGTGGATGAAGAGCTGATGTTCGTCCTTGGTCGTCAGCTTCCGCTGTATATCTTACTCACCAAAGCCGACAAAATTTCGCGCCAGCAGCTGATGATTCGCATACAAAAAATTAGCCAGCAGCTCGAAGGAACAGGGATTGAAGTGCGGAAGATTTTAGGGGTCTCGAGTTTGCGGCAAATCGGCCTCGAAGAGCTGAGGACCGATGTGCTCTCTTATCTTGAAGTCGGGGAAGATCAGTCGATCTGAGCCTGTTTTTTCATAACTTTTTGGCACACGTACCAGAGTTCGTCCTTCTCTTCGAGACGATTCATCAGAGTTCCCAATCGATGAGAGAGGACCCCAACCAATTCTCGAGGATCGACGTCTTCGTCAAGCAGATGACGCATCAGCACCTGGTCGATTTCATCAGCCATTTTCACAAGTTTGTAAGTAACTGTTTCTGCACGGCGATCTTCTGGGGTTTTAAACTCAAGGACTTTGGCCATAGGACCTCCTTGCGCGGGCGCTGGGCCCTGTTATCCCTGTAAGTCTTATCGGACCCAAGGCCCGCCTAACTTTAACTATACCAAATATTCTCTTTAAGGTTCACCATTTAATAGTGTAAGTTTGCCCGTTATAAAACGAGCCTCGGCCTTGCTGCCGAGCCGATTCATCTATTTGTTCAGAATGACCCTTCTTGAAAGCCGAGGTTGCCCATGAGCCCGGCTTCCAGCCTGACCGCCATTTGCGGAGGTTCAGGGGATTGACCGGGGTTGTATGGGGTGATCCCACGCAGGAGAAATACTATGACAACTGCCTATGATCTTGTGGTGATTGGTTCTGGTCCCGGCGGCGAAGTCGGAGCCATCAAGGCGGCCCAACTGGGTCTCAAGGTCGCCCTGGTTGAGAAAGCCGAACATCTCGGCGGCACCTGTCTTAATTGGGGCTGTATCCCAACGAAAGCATTGCTTCATTCGGCTAAAACTTGGGATAAACTGCAGCATCTTGAGGACCAGGGATTCACCACCGGACCGGTCGCCTTCAATTGGGCCAAAATCCTCGAACGTAAAGAAAAAATCGTCGACCAGCAGCGCAAAGGCCTGCGATTTTTGATGAAAAAGAACAAGATCGATCTCTACGAAGGCCACGGCCGCCTGGACAGTAAAAGTTCGGTGAGCATCACCGACAAAGCCGGCAAAGTTACCAAGATCGAAACCAAATCGGTACTTTTAGCCACGGGTTCCCGGGTGCGCGAACTGCCTTTTGCCCGCTCCAATGGCAAAAATATTTTAAACTCCGACCATATTCTCTTCATCGATCATATCCCCAAAACTCTGGCTGTGATCGGCGGTGGAGTGGTCGGAACAGAATTCGCCTCTCTCTTTGGTCGCATGGGTTCCGCCGTCACCATGATTGAGCTGGCCCCCCAAATTCTTCCAAGCGAAGACCTTGAGTGTGTCAAAGAATTAGAAAGACATCTCAAAAAACAAAACATCACCATTGAAACTGGCAGTAAGCTACTCGCTGTCGTCGATGATGGCAAACAGGTCAAACTATCCGTCGAAGGCCAAGCCGATCGCATGTTCGACAAGGTTTTGCTATCGATCGGTCGAGAGCCCGTCACCGATGATATCGGCCTGAATAAAGTTGGTTTGACTGCAGAAAAAGGCGGCTTCCTGAAAGTCGATGAGCACTATCGCACCAATGTTTCGAACATCTATGCAATTGGTGATATTATTCCAACGCCGGCTTTGGCTCATACGGCTTCGGCCGAAGCCTATCATGCGGCCGAATTTATTGCCGGTCATAAACCACCGCTGATCAACTATGCCGCGAATCCAGGCGCCATCTATTGTTTCCCAGAGATCGCCAGCATTGGTCTGACCGAAGAGAAATGCAAAACGGAAAAACGTGACTATAAAGTCGCGAAATTCCCCTTCGCCCCGATGGCTAAAGCCAAGATTGAAGATGCAACTGCTGGCTTCGTAAAGATCATCTACGAACCGAAGTATAAAGAAATTCTCGGCGTGCACATCGTCGGCAATACCGCGACCGAAATGATTGCCGAATTCGCCTTGGGCAAAGTTTTGGAAGCTACGCTGGACGAATTCGCTCACACGATCCATCCGCATCCGACGATTTCTGAGACCATCATGGAAGCGGCCCACGTAGGCACCGGCGGCGCCATCCATATGTAAGCAAAGGGGAAGGGTGAAGCATCACCCTCGGGCAAAGTTAAGCAATCTATGGAGTTCATGATGGCAAAGGTCACAGAAGTTTTGATGCCCTTAATGGGTGAGGGTGTGCATGAAGCGACCTTGACCAATTGGTTGATTAAAGAAGGAGAAGCTGTCACCAAAGACAGTCCGCTGTTGGAAGTATCGACGGATAAGGTGGATACGGAAATTCCATCGCCCGCATCGGGAATTCTTGTCAAAGTCATGGTTCCAGTCGGCCAACTGGTGAAGGTTGATCAAATCCTTGCCGTCATTGCCAGCGAAGCAGGACTCCTGCAAGACGAAAGTCCAGCAGCAGCTCCAACTCCCTCATCTCAAGACCTCGCCAGACCAACAAAATCGACTGAAATCGCCGTTTCAACCGAAGAGCAGAACGATGACGACGCCCCTCTTCGCAGCTCTCCATTGGTACGTAAAATGGCTCAGGAACGCGGCATCAATTTGAACCAGGTGCGAGGGAGCGGCATGCACGGCCGCATCACCAAGAAAGATTTGCTCGATTTTGAGCAAGATTCACCTCAGATCATCGCTCCTAGCAAAGCAACACAGACGCTGGTGCAAAGCACTCCCCTGCCGGTGGCCGCTGCTCACAGCTCCCAACTGAAGCTAAGTCAGACCGATGGCCAGGAGTTTTTGGAAGGCGTGGCCGTGCGTCGCGAACCGATGAATCGAATGCGCCAGCTGATTGCCGATCACATGATTGAATCGGTTCGCGTCTCGCCCCATGTGACGACAGTCTTTGAAATGGATCTGCATCAGATCGTCAAACTGCGCGAAAAGCATGGCGCTGAATTTCAGAAGCGCGAAGGATTTAAACTCACCTTTACACCGTTCTTTATTCATGCGGCTGTTCAGGCGATCAAAAAACATCCTGTCATTAACACTTCGGTTGACGGCTACGACATCCTCTGGAAGAAGGATATCAATGTCGGCTGTGCAGTGGCTTTGGACAATGGTCTCATCGTACCCGTTATCAAACAGGCCGGAGATCTGAGCCTATCAGGTGTCGCACGGCGATTGAACGATCTCGTGACCCGAGCTCGCAGCAAAAAACTCAAACCCGATGATGTGCAAGGGGGAACGTTTTCGATCACCAACCCAGGCGGTTGGGGCAGTATTACCAGCAATCCCATCATCAATCAGCCTCAGGTAGCGATGCTGGGAATTGGCGCTATCGTCAAACGGCCGGTGGTGATCGATGACATGATTGCAATCCGGCCGATGATGATGGTCAGCCTGACATTCGATCACCGCGTCATCGATGGCGAAGGCGGTTCGAAGTATCTGGCCACTTTCAAAGAGATCATCGAAAATTATCGGGAAATTCCCATCTAAGGCCGTTCTGGGGGCTAGGTCTCAGGCGACCTCGGCTTTGCTGAATGGATGCGGGACCAACTCAGGCAACTCCAGCACGAAAGTGGTGGAGCTAGCATCAGAGTCATAAAAGATCTTCCCCCCATGTTCCTCGGCGATGCGCAAGGACAGGCTGAGTCCCAGGCCTGTTCCTTTGCCTGGTGGTTTGGTCGTAAAGAATGGATCCATCATCTTGTCGACGATATCTTTGCTGATTCCTGGTCCTGGATCTATAACCTTAATCCGCAGCATATTCTGCGAAGAACGACTGAGTTCGATGCGAATCCATCGCTCGTCGTAGGCATATTGATCAATAGCGTCGGCTGCATTGGAGATCAGGTTGATCAGAATCTGTGATAGTCCGAAGCCGTGCAGCATTACCGAAGCTTCTCTCACCAAGTAAACATCGCTCACAGTCAGGTTCACCCTGCATTTTTTGAGTTTTTCTTCGATGAACTCTAGGGTTTCGCGAAGGATGACATCAATTTTTTCCGGTCTCTGTTCACTCGTTCCAGCATCCGACCGTGAAAGGCGTCGCATCGAATCGACGATTTTGGCAATTCGGTTGACCGTGCGCTGTATCTGTTCCAAGCCGCTTTGAAAGGTGGCGGGATCAAAGCTTTGCGCCATGGCTTTTTTCAGTAGCACAGTGGCTCTACCATTGATAACTGATAAAGGATTATTAATCTCATGAGCAATACCACCGGCGATTTCGCCCAATGACGTCAAGTGTCGCGTACGATCCAAGGTCATTTGGGTCTTTTTACTTTCGGTGATATCGAGTACCAAAGCGATGGAACCCTCAAAATCCTCAAGCTCATCGAATTCAGGATAGAACAGAACGTACATCCAAAGGCTAGACCCATCGGCCTTTCTGCCATTCAATTCGCCTCGCCAAATTTCGTTTGTCCCGACTGCCTCGACGATAGATTCCAAGATTTCATCATCTTGCAAACCAAATATTTCCACCAAACTTTGGTTTTTGGCGTTCTCACTTTTTATACCTCGTAGCTTACAAAAACCTTCGTTGGCAGATTCCGTTCGGTACTTCTGATTAAAAATCAGAATACCAGCAGTGGCGTTGACAGCAGAGCCAAGATCGCGAAGACGCCGAACTTCATGACCGATGAGTTCCAGTTTCCGCGTGTACTCCTGATTTACTTTTTCTTTCGCCTGCAGATCCTGCGTTTGAAGGCGACTTTTCATCATCAAACGTATGGATAAGGCAGTCATCATGATCAGAATCACTATGATGCTCAAGGCTTGAATCTGAAATTCACTCGATTCATCCGCTATATTCTGCTGCATATCATTCACATAGAAATCTGTTGCAGCCATAAGCGACCGGCGAACTTTGGCTAAGGTATCATGGCTATTGGCCAGAACATGACTTGCTTCGACCGTTTTTCGCTTCGCCAGAAGATCAAATACTTGGCTTCCATGGAGTTTCATTTCCATCAAGTGGAGCCTCGCTTCTTCAATGAATTGGCAGCCTTCTTGAAGCTTCACCCCATCAGCATGGATCACACATGGAGAACCCTTAAACTCAGACGAGCGATTCGACAGCGTTCGCAATTCTTGCAGAGCTAATTCAAGGGAGCTGCCAAATCTAAGCCTATGTGATTCAATTTCACCGTCTACAAAAACAGCGTGACTGTCCTCTGTCACTTCTTCGACCCTCAGGTTCGCCTGCTGAATGGATTGAAGGACTTGTTTATTTTGTTGAGAATGATCGGAAGAACAGGCCAAGATTCCAAACATGAAAATCAAGCAAGCTAACGCCAACTTTATCGCTGAGGATCTTGGATTTCGAGGGTTCTTCTGGGACTTATCGTTAAACATGCTGTGAAAATCCTCGATTATCTCTGCTTTCGTATCGGTTTCTGAAGAGTTAACTGAAGTCCCTCGCTCCATAAAACTGACGAAGTCTAGAGGCCATGTGCTGCTGACGATGTTTATAGGAATGCCAAAAGAATCGCCAAACCCCTTGCTTCGCAAGAGGAACTGATCTTTTTATGGATCCAACCAAAATCTTAACATGGACTTGAAACCAGGACTGTTCCAGCAGATGCGGCAAAAAATATCCAGCTCCTCATGCTACACTCATTCTGAGGACTGAATCCTATCTTGAGCTAGGGCCTCTTTTTGTGTCATAAATACTCTGGCTTTCCGCAACGTAAGCTTTGCCGTCCGAGGGGGCTCCCTTGAATTTTTATCATATCGGTGTCATATCAGCCCTGATTGCCTTCGCGTGTTCGTCGGGCCTCTACCTTCACAGCTTTTCTTCAAACAGCACGCAGGAAAAGATCCATCGAGCAGCCTACGCTTTGTTTATGACGGCAGCTTTCCTTATGGCGTTTAACACCGTCAATGCCTACTTCTATAACCTCCAACAGCTGACGAGTAGTTTTGTCCTTATTACTGCAATGGCGTGGATAACAATTTTTGCGCAGGTGTTTTTCAATTTACGCATTGTTGGGTCCATAGTAGCGCCGCTTTCTACGATGATCATCCTCGTTCAATTTTTTTTCGTGGCTCCTCACGGCATGCCCGACACCGTTTCTCCGAGCGGCCTTATGTCGGCGCATATCCTGGTCAGCGTTCTAGGAGAAGCCTTCGTTATCGTCGCCTTTGTGATTGCCATTTTTTACCTCTTGCAACAAAGAGCTCTTAAGAAAAAGCAGCTCAGCAGGTTGCAAGGCACTCAGGTGTCCATTAGTAAACTAAACCAGGCCTTGATTCTTTCGATTTGGCTGGGCTTTATCTTTCTCACTTGCGGTCTGATCATGGGCGCGATTTATTCTCAGTTCTATTTTACCGGAGATCGGGCGACTCTTTTGGGCAAGGTTCTCTGGGCTTTTCTTGTATGGCTCTGGTACCTCATTACCCTCTTGAGTCGCAACTTCTTCAATCTGTCTGCCAAACGATTGGCTTGGATGACCATCGTCGGCTTCATCCTGCTAGCCTTTGGGTTATTCGGCATCAATAACTGGAGTCAAGTGTTTGGCTGAGAAGCTCCCCATACTATTCTGTGTCGGCACAAACCATGAATCTGCGGGATTGGATTTTCGCGAGACATTGTTTTTGAGTCGTGAAGAAATTGATGTTTCGCTTCCCCAAGTCATTCAAAAGCACGGCTTGAAAGAAGTCATGGTACTTTCGACTTGCAATCGTCTGGAAGTTTATGGCGTGATGGACAGTATGGAGCTGAATTCCCATCATTTGCGTGAGGTCTTTATCGACCTTCAACGATTCTGCCCCAATCCAAAGCAGGAACTGGACGAAGAGATCAAGCATCGTAGCTATCACTACTTGCATAAAGAGGCTGCCCGACACGCTTTCTCAGTCGCTTCAGGCTTGGATTCCCTGGTGCTGGGTGAAACGCAAATTACTGGCCAATTCAAAAACGCTGCGCAATTTGCTCATGAAAGCGGCACTCTCGGTCCGATCCTGAAACGCTTGACTCAGGAAGCCTTCTCCTCTTCCAAAAAGGTTCGAACCAACACCGATATTGGTAAAAAGCCTGTCTCCATCAGCCACGCTGCGATTGATCTGGCCAACCGCGTGTATGGAGACATCTCTGATTGCTGTGTTCTCATCATAGGCGCAGGTGAGATGGCTGATATCGCCGCAAAATATCTTATGAAATATAAGCCAAAAGAACTTTTTGTCTGCAATCGAACTCTTTCTCGCGCCGAGACTCTCATCGAAAAAATCGGCACTGGTCTCGCCTATCCTTGGGAAGAATTGAACGAAGTTCTTTATCTGGCTGATGTTGTGATCAGCTGCACGGCAGCCAACGAAATTGTGCTGGATAAGCCACGGATCCAAAGATCACAGATGGTTCGCAATCAAAAGCCGGTCTTCCTGATCGATATCGCCTTACCCCGAGACATTGAAAAATCCTGTACAGAACTCGAAGATGTTTATCTCTTCGACATCGATGATTTGAAACAAGTGGTTGGCGAGAATTATGAGGAGCGACGCAAGGCCGCGGAAATAGGTCGGCAAATTATTGTCGAGAACGCCGAGGGCTTTGATAAATGGCTGAATAATATAAATATCAAACCAGTCCTTGGTGGCTTCCGCGAATACTTGGAAATTCTAATCAATCAAGAATTCCAAAAGTCTTTTGGCAGATCCCCTTTAAATAGCCTGGATGAATCACAGATGAAAGCTGCCGAGGCTATGCTGCGTTCCGTTATCAATAAAATCAATGGTGATGCAGCCCGCTGTATCCATAATCCGCCGATCGGCTCGACAACAGAAAGCATGGCCGAAGCTTTAAAAAGCCTTTTTCCCATGGATAGACACTCATGAGTACACCACGCAAAGTTAGAATAGCAACTCGAGGCAGCCAGCTCGCCCTTTGGCAGGCGAACCATGTGAGCAGTCTCTTGCAAGCCCGCGGACTCAGTACCGAACTCAATATCATCAAAACTACTGGTGACCGGGTGCAGGACCGCTTTTTGCATGAAATCGGTGGTAAAGGTCTTTTTGTTCGGGAACTGGAAGAGGCTATGAATGCTGATCAAGCGGACATTGCCGTGCATAGTTTGAAGGATTTACCGGCAAAAATTCCGGCCGGCTTTCAATTAGCAGCTATTCTGCCAAGACATATTCCTCAGGATGCTTTGATTTTCAATCCAAAGTCTCTTGCCCGATTGAAAGTACCAGAAGCCAAGTTTTTGCATAAAGCCGATCTGAAGAGCCTGGGGAAAATGACCATCGCGACCGCGAGCCTTCGTCGCCAGGCTTTGCTGAAAGGCATCGGTGATCAAATCCATCTCGTGCCAGTCCGAGGCAACGTCGATACTCGTATTCGCAAGCTCAATGAAGGCGATTGGGATGGCCTAATCCTGGCGGGAGCCTCGCTGGAACGATTGGGCTTGCAGGATCTGCCCCATCGTCTACTGCATGATGAATGGTACGTTCCCTGCGCCGCACAAGGGGCACTCGCGATTGAAACACCAACCATCAGCGCTTTTCAAACAGATCTCGCAAGTTTTAGTGACCCAGGAACCTATGCTTGCGCTACCATTGAAAGATTGATTCTGGAAAGACTGGGTGGTGATTGCACGATGCCTTTCGGCGCCTTTTTCTTCGCCGATGGCACGGGTTATACGGTCGGACGCGCCTTGGTTCTAGACTACGAAGGCCAAGAGGCTCGGTTTGAATATCGATTCAAAGGTCTTCCTCAGGATCTGGACCGAGAGGCCACCTGCCAGATCATGATGGACGGACTGAAAAAAGTTGGAGTCACAACGATTCTACAGACGCTTAAGATCAAGGCCCCTCTGCTTGGAGACCTCGCTTGAGTTTACTAGCGGGATGGGCGTATGGCGAGACCCATCCCAGAATTCGAAGCTATTGAACTGTCGTAGCATACTGCCCAAGGCGAGCTTCTCGTCCCGCTGCCGCTGCGAGAACTTCCCGTTGCTGCCGAATAAAATCTTCTGTGATAGCTGCCACTGAATCTATAACGACATCGGGTGCATAGGCGAAACGGTCCAAGTCACCTTTTTTAGTTCCACCAGAAAACACGAGTATGGTGCGGAAGCCCAATTGGTTGCCGCCCAGAATATCCGTTTCCATAGTGTCGCCGATCATAATGGTTTCACCCGTCTGCAATCCCAGACGCTTCCGTGCCGCGCGGAAAATAACCGGACTGGGCTTGCCTGGACTGAAGGCTTTAAATCCAGTGGCCTCTTCGATCATTTTCACAAAGGCTCCGCAACCTGGGCGAAGTCCTCCGTCCTGAGTGGGACAGTTGGGATCCAAATTGGTCGCGATTAGCTTGGCACCGTCGGTAACCATTTGTACTGCTTTTTCCAGGCTTTCCAGGGTCATGGTGCGACCTTCGCCAACGACCACGAAATCGGGCCGATGATCGACAATTGCGATGCCAACGCGATCTAAAGCATTGAGCAAACCACCTTCACCAATCACATAGGCGGTG
>JBGSRE010000856.1:0-2511 GCA_041737755.1 Oligoflexus sp. | reverse complement strand
GGCGCGAAATTGAAAATTTCGCCCAGAGACTATCCTGAGCGAAGCGAAGGATCTCGTGTTATCAGATACTTAGCGCCGGGATCCTTCGTCGTTTCACTCCTCAGGATAGTCTCAGGCGCTTTAGGCGCCAGAGACTAGCTACTGTCCCTGCAGCAAAGACTGCCGCCAACACTAATGAAAAAATCCATACGATGAAAAACATCATTGTCTCCTCGTGTTACCGGCCCTAAGGCCGACTTATAGATGGATTGTCGGTGATCTAGCTTAAGGAAACCTTAGGGCGGAAAAGAAAGTGGTAGGGACATCCCCTCGCCACCAGCAAAAAAAATCATGCTAAAATAGACGGGGAAGCTGAACCTTCCCCCTGCCACGCATTTCGTCCGGGCTCGGCCTGCGGTTCGCAGGATCTCGATCAAAAGCATGCAAGGGGCTTGAATTGCACAGGCTATATACAAATTTCCGATTTTTCTTCATTTTGTGGTCACTATTTGGACCCGAGCCCTGTTGGGCTGATTTCAACTCAATCGGGATATCTGAAATCAATGTGAAGAAATCCTTAGCATTAGGTCGGCGGATAGAGATTTGGCACAACAAGGAAGCCGTTGCTGAACCAGAGAAGGTCCTAGCCGGAGCCTACCAGGAAAATTTCGAGATTTCAGAACGCGAGTATCCGACTTTTGGGTTTGGCAGTGGGGAACAGTGGATTCATTTCAAAATCAACAATTCGCTGTCAACGACTGAGTCGATCATACTGGAGAGTCGTTATCCGCTGCTAGACAGTGTGACTGTTTACCAGCAAGATTCCTCGGCTCAATGGTCCCATCAGCAGTTGGGCGATGCCAATGCCGAAATCAAACCCTTCATGCCGTTTCGCGTTCCAAATTTTGAGTTGCTAGTCTATCCAGGCAGCAATGATTACTACATTCATGTCAAAACCAACGGTACAGCGCTCCTGGGTCTCTTCCTTTGGAGAGCTGCTGCCTTCGAAAATCATCGATTTCTCGACACAATCTTGATCGGAGGCATGTTCGGCTGCTTGATCGTTCTCCTGCTTTACAATGCCTTCCTCGCTTTGTCCTTTCGCAGTCGGACTTATCTCTACTATTCCTTGTTTATCGCCACCATGGTCACGCTTCAGATCTCGTTTCAGGGTCTTTGGCCGATGCTGCTGGATCGTCCAGAATGGGCCAATTTTATGCAGAACAAAGGTTTTCTGCTGCTGGTATTTTCTGTCAATTTAGTCGGTCTTCTGGTCAGCATTCACTTTCTGAACATGGCCAGCCTTATGAAACGAGCCCATGTTTTCTATCGAATCTTGATTGGAATCAGCTGTGTGCTGCTAGTTTTGGTCAGTTTTTTGAACTATAACACTTTCAGCAAGCTTGCCAGCTCATTTGTCGGCTTCACTTCTATTACCCTTTTGATCAGCTCACTGATCGCTTATGCCAAAGGCTATAAGCCGGCCATCTATTTTTTTTCAGCTTGGATTTTTATCCTAGGATCGAACGTCATGAACTCGCTGCTGTATGAAGGCGTTCTTAGTCTTAATTATGTCGTACAGTTTGGTATCCTGCCGGGATCCGTTATCGAAGGCGTTTTGATGGCTTTGGCTTTGGCCGAAAGGGTCAATTTCCTACGGGATCAGTCCGATGCCGAAATTCAGCAGTTGAATGCCGACCTCAAGCGCCATGTAACTGAAGTTGAAGTCATCGTTGAAGAGCGAACAGAGACTATTCGAACCATACTGGATCACGTGGAAAGTGGTTTTCTCATGATCGATTCCACAGCTTGCGTGATGAATGGCTATTCCCGTTCCTGCCGACGTTTGTTGGGCGATAGCCTCAGGATGGGTGAAAAATTAAGCTCCATTTTGCTGATGGATCGCCAAGAGGAACAGCTTTGGAATATAGCCGTTCGCCAGGTCTTTCAAAATGAATTGCCCCTGGATGTCAGCCTTTCTCAACTGCCCAAGACCATCAAGAGGGCCCAACGTTTTTTACAGTTGGATGCGGCCGGAGTTTTGGATAAATCAGGTATGGTCAAGAGTATCCTGTTCACCATCCAGGACATCACGCCACTCATTAAAAAGCAGCGAGAAAACCAGCGTAATCAGCGCATGATTGGTATACTGCACCATATCGATGCCTTTCGCCAATTCATTGGCTCCAGCTATGATGCGTTGGAGCAGATGAAGATACTGAAAGATGTCCGCGAGCAACGCTTCATTCTGCACACCTTAAAGGGCAATAGTCTAGTCTTCAAACTGAAGGCAATTGCCGCCTTAATTCATCGAACTGAGGAGAAAAACTGCATCGAGCCAAGGGATCTCGAAGACATTCAGCATCAGTTCAAGAAATTTCTGACTAAGAATGAAACTCTTTTAGACACTGAGTGGAAGCCCTACCTAGCTGAGTTCAAAATCAGTTTGAAAGAGGTGAAAGAGCTCATCCATTTGGTCGAAGCGGAGGCCGCTGAGCCCTTAACGGAAAAAGTCAGGCAGTGGTCTAAATC
>JBGSRE010000847.1:0-3484 GCA_041737755.1 Oligoflexus sp. | reverse complement strand
GGAAAAAGCAGGATTCCCCAGAACTGCAAAGGGATTATTATGTACACAAGGATCATCGTAGACACGTTACGTAAGGCCTCCGAACGAAGCCCGTCTTTGTTCGCAGCCCTGGTCAACAAGCACTTTTCCAAAATGCGGAAGGGTCGGCTGACCATTGAGGATCGCCAAAATGGTCGAATCTATCGCTTTGGCAAAGGCGAAGAGGTCAAGGCCCATATCACTGTGAAAGATCCTATCTTCTTTCGCAAGTTGGTGCTGGCGACCGATATCGGCTTGGGCGAATCCTATGTCGATGGCGATTGGGAAACGGACGATATTGGCAAAGTGGTTCGTTGGTTTATTCTGAATCTGCAGGATATGCCTTCCATGTCAGGTGGCCGTTCGGTCCGCAATGTCATGGTCAACGCTATGGCCACGGTTAACAAATGGCAGCATGTGCTCAACAATAACACGGTCGAGGGCTCGAAAAAGAACATCAGCGACCACTACGATCTTGGCAATGAGTTCTTTGCTAGTTTTCTCGATTCCACCATGACCTATTCCAGCGCCCTCTATGCCGGTGATGCGGAAGAGCCATTGGAAGTGTCCCAGCGTCGCAAGTTTCAGAATATGGCGGAAATGGCTGGAATTCAGCCTCATCATAAGGTTTTGGAAATCGGCACAGGCTGGGGCGAGTTCTCGTCTTTTCTGGCGGAAACCTATGGCTGTTCGATTACGAGTTTGACCATTTCCGATCAGCAGTTTGCCTACGCGAGACAGAAAATTCGCAAACGCAATCTCGAGCATCTGGTCACGGTTAAGAACCAAGACTATCGCACCTTTCATGGGCAGTTCGATCGCATCTTTACGGTTGAAATGCTGGAAGCAGTGGGCCATGATTTCCTACCCACCTTCTTTGCTAGATGCAACGACTGGCTGAAACCCTCCGGAAAAATGGTGCATCAGATTATTTTGAGTCCTGATTCCCGCTATGAGGAATTCAAATCCGGAGTGGACTGGATTCAAAAGCATATCTTTCCGGGATCCCTCTTGCCGTCTATTTCAGCCGTTCTATCGGCCGCTAATCAGAACGGAACGGAATTTATACTTTCTGATTACAAAGATATGGGACTGGATTATGCGCGCACGCTTCGGGATTGGCAGAACAACTTTGAAAATAATTTTTCAAAGATCCAGGACCAATCCTTTGACAACGCCTTTCGCCGCAAATGGAATTATTATTTCGCTTACTGCGAGGCGGCCTTCAGCATGCGCAATATCACAGTTGCCCAGATCGGCATGACACGGCCCAACAATTACTTGGCTGACTGACATTTCTCTTCATGGAGCCCCTATGGATGCCCTCTTAAGTCGCGGATTAGTCCCTGAACGCATCATCCGCCTGAGTATACAGCAGCTCTTGCGCAAGCGATTGCTGGATGAATCAAAGCACGATGTCACCGAAAGTCAGGATCAACTCAATCGGCTGATCAAACAACTCAAGGAATCGCCGATTGCCATTGAGACGGGCGAAGCCAATCGTCAGCATTACGAACTGCCTCCAGAATTTTTTAAACTGGTTATGGGCCGTTGGCTTAAATATAGCAGCGGACTTTGGGACGCTTCCACCAAGGATTTGAGCGAAGCTGAAGAGAACATGCTGAAGCTCTATATGCAAAGAGCTGGGATTCAGGATGGTATGGAAATCTTGGAACTGGGCTGCGGCTGGGGTTCCTTAAGCCTCTATACAGCCCATCGCTTTCCCAAGTGTAAAATTACCGGCGTTTCCAACTCCGCTCCGCAGCGCGAATTTATTATGCGGCGCGCCGACGAATTGGGAATTAAAAATCTGGAAATCATCACTCAAGATGTCAATAAGCTGGAAATCGATCGGACCTTCGATCGTATCGTCAGTATCGAAATGTTCGAACACATGCGCAATTACGAAAAGTTGCTCGGACGTATTTCGCAATGGTTAAAGCCTGACGGCAAATTGTTTGTGCATATCTTTACCCATCGCAACCTCACCTATCTCTTTGAAGACAAAGACGCTTCGGACTGGCTCAGCCGTAACTTTTTCACGGGCGGTATCATGCCCAGTGACCATCTGCTTTTCTATTTCAATAAAGACCTGCGAGTGGATCAGCATTGGGTGGTGAATGGTCAAAATTACCAGAAAACATCGGAAGCCTGGCTGGCGAACATGAAAGACCATCAAAAAGAGATCATGGAGATCTTCGAAAAGCACTATCCGAATGAAGCTATGAAATGGTGGAATTTCTGGAAGATTTTCTTTCTCGCCTGCGCGGAACTCTGGGGTTTCCGTCAGGGCAACGAATGGCATGTGAGTCATTACCTTTTTAGCAAGGTGAAGTGAATAAATGAAAATGAGTCGCTTGCAGGAGTGCGGATACGCCACCGCCGAGGGTGGCCTGTCGGCGACGGAAACTTTCATACGCTTGCATTTCTTGTTTTACCTGACCAATGAGCTTCTCTTGCCACCCATACAAGCGGGCCTGCTCGTATCGGCCGGTGTCCTCTGGGATGGGATTACGGATCCTCTGGCCGGCTGGCTTTCGGATCGCACCAAATCCCGCTTCGGTCGTCGAACCCCCTATCTGCTGGCCGGACTGATCCTCTTGCCGTTGCTCCTGATGAGCCTTTTTTTACCGCAACTCAAAACGATGGAGCCACTCTTTCGCAGCCTGAGTGTGGGCGGACTCTATCTCCTCTTGAATACAGCCATGACCCTCATTAGCGTGCCGCATGCGGCCTTGGGAGGGGATCTCAGTCGGGATGAACAAAGTCGCAACCGACTTTTCGCCTGGCGCTATTTTTTCACCACGGTTGGACTGATGATGGGCATCGCTGGCCCTAGTTACTTTCTCACGCGTTTGGGCAATACCTGGCAGGCTTACTTCAATAGTTCGCTCTTGCTGGGGGGCTTCGTCGGAGTTTGCACGCTCATCACGATCTGGGCCAGCGCTCGAATCGACCGAAATACCGATCTCAGCGGTGCGGTGCATCAGCATAATCCGCTGACCATGCTGAAAGCTGCGGCCAAGAACAAGCCTTTTCTCATGCTGATCGGTGCCTTTGTCCTAGCCACGATTGGGCAGGCAATCAATTCCAGTTTGGCCCTTTATTACTATCGATTTCGTTTGGAACTGGACGAGAAGGCGATCGAAAAAGTTTTGGTTCTTTTCACCCTGGTGATCATCGTCAGTATCATCGGCTGGAACATTCTGAGCAAAAAGTTTGAAAAGACTAAACTCCTGGCGATAGGTGTGGGTTTGATGGGGATTTCGGGTTCCATTGCCTACCCACTTTTTCCAGCGGGCGGCATGGAAGGCCCCCTGGCCATGGCAGTCTTTGGTGGTATTTTCCTGGGATCAGTTTTTTTGCTGGAAGTCATGGTTACAGATACCGTGGACTATGGAGCGATGAAAACTGACAGCGCCGACTATGGCAGCTACTTCGGGCTGTGGAAACTGGGCTCTAAATT